>JAJRPR010000112.1 GCA_024280655.1 Alphaproteobacteria bacterium
TCAGGAAATAATCGTATTATGTGTCTAACAAATAGTACGCAACAATTAGAAGCTCGAACTACTGCTTCAGGATCTACTACTTCTAATTTAACACTAACTCCTTTGATAAGCGGTTTGACCCATCTTGTTGGTGGTGTAACAACAAATTTTGCTAAGACGCAATTAGAAGATAGTGCCACCGCAATAGATAATACAGTAACTTACCCCAATATGAATAGGATTGGTTTGGGTGTTGATCCAACTGTGAACTTTGGGATTAATTGTCTTCGCATTAAAGAATTTTATATGCGAACAGATTTTACACCAGATGCTACATCATTTGATAAAATGCTTGCCCTAACAACAGCAAGGAAGGCTCGGCATGTTTAGCTCGCTTGGGTATCAGAGCTAGCAATCATGGCGTATTATTGCCTGTAATCGCCTTTTCATAGATAGATATCAACTGCCTGTAATTCTTATCTGGAGTATATTTGCGCTCATATTCGGCGCGGGCGTTAAGTCCCATTTGAGCCATTTCCCTGGGGTGATTAATCGCCCAGCGAACTTTGGCGGCAAGATCATCTGCATCTTTGGTATTAAAGTGCAGACCTGTAACGCCGTCCTTAACGATTTCAGCTATAGAGCCAAGATTCGAGGTAATGACAGGCAAGCCACAGGAGAAGGCTTCAACAATAGTCATCGGAAATCCTTCATACCAAAGCGAAGGCATTATCAAAAAAGCAGCTTTTGACATTGCAACGCGTACTTCATGCGATGACAATTTTCTTAAGAAATGAACATTATTTGGGGCAAGAGCCTTAGTTTCATTCATCATAGGGCCGTCACCAATTATGCACAAAGTATAGTCGATGGTTTGCCATGCCTCCATTAAAGTTCGCAATCCCTTTTCTTCACTGATACGACCAACAAACAGCGCCCCACTGTGCTTGTTTATATCAAGTTGTTCAAGATCAGTGACAAAATTGGGCTTAACCACTAAGCGATCTGCCAGAAACCCACTTTCAATAAATTTCTTTCTAGCAAATTCGGTTAATACTATGAAACGATCAACTTTTTGTAGCCATGTTTTTTTATTTTTATGAACTGCAACCATACGTGCAACAGCTAACGACCCTAGAAAAGAACCACGATAACAACGATGCCAAGCTCCCCAATAGGGCGAGTTAGTGACACATTTCTCACAAATTTTGCTATCTCGCATCAAAAGCGCTCCAGGACAGATAGTGCGATAATTATGTAAGGTCTGAACTACTGGAACATGAGCCTCAATGCAAGAATCATATATTGCAGGGGTAAGAAGCGGGAAAAAATTATGCACATGAACAATATCGGGTTTGAATATTTTAATGATATCGGCGAATTGTTGTTTTGCCTTATGGCTATAAGGAGTTTCAATAAAGGTTTTCAGCTTTTTGCCAAGCCCATTAATGTCGTAGTTTGAAACCGTATAAAGTTTAACCTCATGCCCTGCTTCTTGCAATAATGCACGCTCATTAGCAACCACAATATCCTCGCCGCCAGCTTGTTGGTATGTGTTATGAGTAATCAAAATTCGCATTATTTAAGAGTTCTTTTATTTAGTGAGTAAATTCTATTACTGGTTTTTTGGCAAGTATTTGCTTATAATACATACGAAGTACAACTCCCCAAAAGAAATAATATGGTATGGTATTATAGGGTTTTTCAAATGCGTCCTGCGCAAGAGATAATACGATTATTAAAATAAAGAATATCAAAAGGAGAAGAAGTCTATTGCGCCCCTGTTTGTTGCCATCAAGACCATAGGATTTATAAGTGCGCAACCAACACCAGAATAGGGAGATGTGCATCCACAGAAATGCAATTATTCCAACTAATCCCATTCTACCAAATATAGACATTAAGGAGTTATGTGGCTCACGAACCGCAATGTTACCTGTAATTTGAAAGTCGACGAGCGGTAAACCATACCCGAGTCCGAAAAATAAACTTAATTCATTTGCATTTAATTTATACCAAATATTTTGCCACCAGCCAAATCTTAATCCTATACCATCGACGGAGCTTTTTAATGTCCCATCTCCTTCTGCTCCCCAAATCGTAGCAAAATGCTGGATAAAAAAATCAATAGATACTTTTTCTCCTAAACGACCTGTGAATTCTATGCCAGTTGCCAACAGCAATATTAGGGCAATAATTCCAATAAGCATGGCTCCTGTCATTTTAATTAAAACAACTCTTTGCGTAAAAGCCAGAATTATGAACAAGGCTATAATCTGCAAATATATTGTCCTTGCTTGAAAAATAGCAACAACATACACAATGATAAATCCTGCAAGAAAAGCCGCAGGAATACCAAATATACGTCGATTTTCATTTATCCAGTTTAATGCAGCCATAATCATTAACAAGGCTGTATTTGTATACGAAAACAATATACTTACTTCTTGTCCGCTAGCTCCAGGAAATTTTGGAGAAAATCCTTTAAGAATTTTCCCTATAGGATAAGTCAATCCATAAATTATGCCAATGTTCAGTGTTGTGCGCAGCCAGATGAATAATCTATCAATAAATCCAACTCCAGATGCTAATACAAAACCAATCCAGAGATATAAAGATTCAATAACATGTGTGGCATCTCGAAAAGCCCACATCCCATATTTATCAAGCCCTATATAGGCGCCACCCAGACCTAATCCCCACCAAATTACTAATGGAATGATTGGTGCTGCATAGATAAACTGAGGAAGCCACTTCATGTCCCATAAAAAAGTCGCAAGAAACAATAATATTAATAACTCACCAATAGGAACGCCAGCACCACTATTTGGTGGAACTCGAATTATCATAAAGCCATAGTTAAGGAGAAGATATGAGCAGATGATTATTAAAAGAAGCCCTGCTCTGAGGTATGCAATATTCATTTTGGATCAACTTTTGCATATACATTTTTCACTATTTTACTCCATTCATACTCCTTAGCACGAGCAAAAACTCCAACTGACATATTCTTATAATGCTCTGGATTATTTGCAATGGCTACTAATGCTTTACTCAAATCTTCTGCTACCTTATCATAAGAGCGCCCATCAGTTTTAATTGCCTGTCCGCAACTCTCATCTACCATAATTCCTGGCCCACCTAGATCAAGGCAGATTACTGGAAGGCCGTGAGACATGGCTTCAAGTACTACATTTCCGCTGGAATCGTGCAGACTAGGAAATAATAACGCATCATGAGAAGCATAAATAGTTGTCAATTTTTTTGAGGTAGCCATGGCAGCCATTCAACATGATCCGAAATACCCAATTTGTCGCATAAGCGCCGCCAGCGCTTTTCTTCTGACCCTTTGCCGATCATGGTTAAGTGTATATTTGGGTTTGACTTCAATGCCAAAGCTACAGCATGTATGCTTAGACTCATGCCTTTCCAATATAAAAATCGACCTACATAAAGTAAGCGCAATCCAGTTTTTTTGCATTTTGTTGCTGTCTTAATTTTATTAGCTTGATAAATACCAATCTCAAGTTGAATACGTGTTTTATAATAATATTTAATCGGCACTAAAGATTGGGAAGATCGTGTTTTAACATAGATGATATTTGCTTTTCTAAATGTGCTTTGCATCATCGGGTCAAATTTTATGAAAAAGTTCAGTATATCACGTAAAATATCCTTTATGTGCCCTCTGAAGCCGTAGTTCTTACGCAAGCACCACGGCGCACGTTCTCCCCCACCAACAGGCCCAAATATAAACGGAATATCCAACCGTCCTATAAAACTTGGCTGGCGAATGACGCCAAATGTAATATGATGCACGAGATCAAAGCTTATTTTCTTATGAGCTGATTTAGCTTTTTTATAAGCACCCCATTGCCATAGCAAATAATAAAGATAGATACCACGCCCGCCTTTTTTCCACCATTTAGCCCAGTTGGGTAAATCATAATAGAGGAAATGTAGATTTTTTGGATATCCGCCTTTTGCCAATTCTGCCTCTATTACTTCTTGATTATTGGATCGTGTCAGCACCCAAACTTCATGCCCCAGCCGAGCAACCTCAATTACCCAATTCCAGCCAACTCCGGGCTCAGACCCCTTGTTCGGCTCGCAGGCATAAGCAGAAAGCAGGACTTTCATTATAGCGCATCTCCCTGTTTTATTATTTGAGATAGAAAAAAATCGGCACGATGTTTTTGATCTTTTTCTATTGAACGTAGCCAATCTGTCGCTAGACATGCCAATAAGATTGGTTGAAAATATTCTTCGTTGATCCCTAAATGCTCAAGATATTGACGAATAAAACTATATGCTTGTTTAGGAAAAAGCCTGTTCTGATTGAATAAGACGGCCTGTTGGGTATAAAAATGTACTAGATCAAATAATGGCAATCCATTTGGAATAGCATCTTCCCAATCTACACCAAAAACCTTTCCTGATGTCGAGTTGATAATATTCCAAGGCGCAAAATCGCCATGCACCCAAACTGCTGGTAGAATTTTTGGATTAGTTATATTATTCAAAATGCGATAAATTGTATCGTAGTTTTTTGCAGATAAGTTATAATTTTTAGGAATTCTATCAATAATATCGCTTGTTATTTGAGAAAACGAAAGCTGATAATTGTTGTTCTTTAGTTCAACAAGATAGTTAAGAGTTACTGATGATAAGCTCCTGCCGCTTTGCTTTCCTGATATGACTTTTTGATAGCTTGTGCCAAAATTTGCATTCATGGAAATTAAATTGGGAGCTAGCCCAGATTTTTCCTGTGATAGCAAATTGAGCATCTTAGCTTCATGTAAAATTTTTTCAGGTGCATTATTATCAAGAGGTGCTTTAAAAATGGATATCGGTTTTTTGGATTTTCTATCCACAAGCGTTGCCACAATTTTGCGGGAAGAACTCGGCGTGCCGATATAGATAGCTGCCGCCGATTTAGATATTGAAGGATAGCTGGGGCTAGTATTGGTGGTAATGCCAATCGTCTGAATGTTGGGTATATGTCCCAACTGCCCAATATTATAGGCGGTGGTAATAGCGTGCCACTTCGCACTTGATGAAAGCCTATATGGTCGCCATTGTTGGAGTGCAGGCCAGCCTAGTGAGGGATTATTTGGGATAATCCAGCGTAGTCTATCTTTGGCAGAAATAACAAAAAAACGGTTTTCTGGTTTTACTTCATTTGCTATGTCAGTAACTTCTGCTTGCTTGCCATAAAGAGCGCAGATGATTTTCTTAACGAATGGATTTAGCAAGGCGCTTCTCCGTTCTGCTCGCCATTAACTCCAATATGGCTTTGTTTGCGTCTGTCACAACATCGCCAAGCGGTTGTGAGGCGTTAATCACTACGGAATTATCAAACTCCTTTATCAGATCAAGATAGGCCTGCCGTTGGCGTGCAGACTCCTTAAACGGCACCTCCTGCTTGCGAGATTGCAAAACCTCAGGCGGTGCGTCCAGCAAAATCCACAAGTCAGGTTTAGGCACAAGCTTGCCTACCAACCTCGCCAGCCACATTGGGCTACCATAGCGGTAACGTTTGGGGTCAACGAGTAGGTCGTGATAGTAGCGATCTAAATAAATAGCTGTGCTTTTTATCTTTTTTGGATGGATATTAAGCAGATAACCTGACCAATAGCGGTATAGCCAGAGGAAAAGTTTTGCTATCGATGGTAGATAGTTGCGTGGTTTGCCTCGATGAGGGTCAGTCTCAGGAGCGTTCTTTCCCGTGCTCTGTTTTGGGAATAGATGATAGTAAGCCTTGTCACGAAATACTGGCTCTAGATTGTTAGAAACTCTTTTTATTACTGAAGTTTTTCCGCTACCATCGGGACCAAGAAACACTATATGAATACCTGTTGGGTTCGTTATGCGATGACATATTCGGCGCATCTCATCTAGCCATCTTGTAATGGAAAGGCGAGGGGATCTTTTGTGCAGGTTTTTCTGAAGTAGGGCAATATTATCCTGCACCCAAGTCCAGTCATTGCTCTTTGCAGCATCAACAATACGCTTCACATGCTCTTCGTTCCAAAAATGTTTGATTTTTTTTCTAGCTGCATCTGGTGCTTTACGCCACGTTGTACTCAGATGCTCCACTTGCTCATCTGATAGGCTTAGTTTGTCAATTTTCTTGACAAGATAATATATAAATTCCACCTCGGGAGCGGCAATGTAAAAACCTTTCTCATTCCCTTGTTTATCCAAGGCTTTTTGTCTGCCTTGCAAAATTTCTTTTGCACTCAAAAGAACTCGAGCATTTCGAACATAATCACCACAAAGATCTAGTTTGATAAAATGCTCTTCATTCTTTTCACAATTAGAGTATATAACATAATAATGAGCCACAGTTTCATGTTGTAAATGTTGTACAATACGAAAGCTTTTATTATCAGATAAAGTGGTTGCAAGCTTGTGGAAGGCAGAATTTTTGTGTGGAAGGTTTAAGACAATATCAACATCACCAACGATTTTATGTGGAAAATCACTTGTTCTTCCTACCACGCAATATATATAGTTTTGCTTATCAAGATAGCGCATTATTTCACAAAACATTTTTCTTAGCATCCGTATCAATTAGAACTGGTATCTTATGCCTGTATTCTTTATTTTGGCTGATTATATAATCATCAATAGCATGCAGTTTAGTCAATATTTTCATTCGCCTATATTCCTTGCATTCTTAAAAGCTGTCCATAGTATAATCTGCATGACGAGCTGTATGAAAATCATACCCGCCATTGCTCCTTTAACTCCAAATGCGCTTATTAGTGGATATGATGATATAATGGTAATGAATGCGGCACTTAGTAGAGCAATAAAGATAGCCTGTGTTTTCTCTATGCTACGTAAGCCAAACCGCAAAGGAAGGCCAAGGAACATTATAATGTACAGAACCCCATACCAGCGCACCAAATAGCTATGCTGGACGAACTGTTCACCAAATAAAAGAGCAAACCAAAAGTCTGGCGCTATTGAGAAGAGCAAGGCAATCGTTGCGGTGACCACTGTTCCCAAAAGTGTAACATGGTATAAATATTTTGACAGTGCCTGATAACCCCCTGACACAAAGTTACGAGTAGCACGCATGGGAATAATATTTTCTAATCCTAGGAAAAGAATGTGGGCTAGTCCCATTAAATTCTGGGCTGCCTTAAGTGCGCCAACCACGCTAACACCCAACATAGCTCCTGCCATAACAAAAAACAGATTGCCAGTCAGCCATTGTGTTAGGCTAGATGCGATAAGCCATTTAGAGAAGCGCCAGTGGCGTGACATTACGCTATTCCATGAATGAGCAGACCATGAAATACTTGGAAGTTTGATAAGAATTAGAAGAATAGCTGTGCTTGATGTGCCCACCATGACCCAGATTGCTATTGCAGTGGTTATTGCTTGTTGCATAGAAAACAATAGTATAAAAAGAACAGCAATCTGACCAATATAGCGAATAAAATCACTGATAAAGCTTTTTGCTGGATTTTTAATTGTAAAATAATAACGGCGTAGAAAATCTTGTATTTGGCTGAAAAAAACTGCGGCTGTTAGGGGTAGAACTAATGGTTCAACTCCCCAAGATGGAAAGAAAACAGCGCTGGCCTTGATACCCACAAATACCAGTGATGCGCTCAGTGCAGAAAAAATAAATTGTTGGGTGAACATCACCCCAAAATATGCGGACTTCTCAGACGCTTCTTGCTTGGGGCCAATAGACATCATTGGCGCATTGATGGCGGCGTGTTGTATGCTTTGTACGAATAGAACTACTATCCAAGCCAGCGTGAAGCGGCCAAATTCGGTGATACCTAATGTGCGGGCGAGCAGTATGCCAGTAACAAAATTACTACCCGAAACCATCGCCTGATCAGCCAGCGCCCAGTTAACGTGGCTATAGCGGCGGGTGAAATTGATTATGGGCTGAATCATGGCTCGTACTCCCTTCTCAGCCTCTTCATTTTTCATCCCCACATCTCTTGATCATCGGCGACCATAAGTTCTGGCGGGTCATAGGGTTTCAATTTACACATCTGTAAAAGGAGCATGGACAAATAAAGCGGATGGAGTAGCAAATAGCGCCGCCACAGTCGTTTTGGCTCGTTAAGGAAGCGAAATAACCATTCAAGCCCCCAATCCTGCATGAAGGTCGGAGCTTGCGATTTTAGGCCAGCATGGAAGTCAAATGCCGCACCAACAGCAAGCACTGGCATTGGCAGGTGGTTGCGATATTCATAAATCCAGATTTCTTGGCGGGGACACCCAAGACCAACAAAGACAATTCGTGCCCCAGATTCTATGATGGTGTTGATAGTTCTTTGTTTTTCTTTTTCGTTAGTTCTGCGGAACAAGGAGGGTTGCGAGCCAGCTATAATTAGGTCAGGAAATTTTATAGATAGATTGTTTAAAAGCTTGTCTATTACCTCTTGCTTGCTTCCATAGAAATAAACTGGCAAACCTTCCTTTGCTGCACGTTCACAGATTTTTAGGGTTAGGGTTGGGCCATAACAGCGATCAGGGAGTTGAGTGCCATACATTAGATTGAGAGCCCAACGCACTGGCTGTCCATCAGGAACTACAAGGTCGATTTTATTTAACCTGCTGGCGTGTATTTTGTCTAAAGCACCAGTCATAATGCCATGAACAGCTAGTGCCGTTACAGACAAAGCACGTTTGTCATGAGCGTTCTTAAGCACTCGGGCAACAGCGCCTTTATAGTCAATCGCATTGACAAGAACCCCCAGAATATTTTTCTTGCCTAGATCAATCAAGACTTGCTCCAGCGCTCGGAATTACTCTCATAAATCTCTTGTAAAATGCTCGATATATTATATTTTATATCCCAATTAGGATAGTGGCTTTTGAACTTAGTTAAATCCCCAACCCACCAGATATGATCGCCTCTTCTGTTACTTTCAGAATATTTCCAATTCATCTTCTTGCCTGATATTTTTTCGCAAAGATTAATCGCCTCCATCATTGAGCAATTACTTTGGCGACCGCCGCCAATATTATAAACCTGTGCCACACGTGGCGCTTTTAATATGGCATCAAAAGCCCTGATTAGATCTCGTGAGTGAATATTATCTCTGACCTGTTTTCCTTTATAGCCAAGCACAGTGTATTTCTCCCCCGTTGCAGCACATTTCATCAGATAGGCAAGAAAACCATGCAACTGCGTGCCCGAATGACTTGGTCCAGTTAAACATCCTCCTCTAAAACAACAAGTTGGCATATCAAAATAGCGGCCATATTCTTGTACCATAATGTCAGCGGCAACCTTGGACGCACCAAACAGGCTATGCATGGTGTGATCGATTGACATAGTTTCATCAATGCCCTTGGCAAAAGCATGAGAGGGGTCAATTTCCCAGCGATTTTCTTGTTCTATTAGGGGTAAATGATTTGGAGTGTCGCCATATACTTTATTGCTTGAAGTGAAGATAAATGGCGTCTTGATAGCGTACTGCCTAGTAGCTTCAAGCATGTTAAGTGTGCCGTTGGCATTAATTGTGAAATCAGTGAACGGTTCTTTGGCAGCCCAATCATGCGATGGCTGAGCGGCAGTATGGATAATTAAGGAAATATCGCCTTTATATTTTTGGAAGATCTTTTCAATCGCAAAAAAGTCACGAATGTCGATTTCATGATGCTCATATGATTTGCCAAGATCTTGCTGCAAACTGTTTCGGTTCCAGTTTGTTGAAGCTTCGTCGCCAAAGAAATACTTGCGCATGTCGTTATCAATGCCAACGATATGAAGTCCTTGATCTGCAAAATAGCGAGCAGCTTCTGAACCTATCAATCCCGCTGATCCAGTAATAATGCAAACACTCATAACTTAATTACCTTGTGATATAGCGTCAGCACCATGATGTTCTAGCAACGATTTGAAATAGGTGATGGTTCTTTTTAGCCCCTTTTCCAAAGGCATTGTGGGTTGCCAACCTAATTCTTTTTTGGCTAGCGTAATATCGGGGCAGCGCTGCTTTGGGTCATCTTTTGGAAGGTCTCTATGGGTGATTTTTGATTTTGAGTTAGTCATATCTATTACCATCTCAGCTAGTTCACCGATCTGGAATTCACTACCATTGCCCAAATTTACGGGGCCTTTGAAACCATCGTGCGAATTCATCAGGCAGATAAATCCTTCAATGAGATCAGAAACATAACAGAATGAGCGGGTTTGAGTGCCATCTCCATAAATGGTGATGTCTTTGTTCTGGAGAGCTTGTATGATAAAATTGGAAACAACACGACCATCATTTGGATGCATGTTTGGACCATAAGTGTTAAAGATACGAGCTACTTTAATGTCCAATCCGTGTTGGCGGTGATAATCAAAGAATAGGGTTTCGGCGCAACGTTTGCCCTCATCATAGCAGGAGCGCAAACCTATAGGATTGACACTGCCATGATAATCCTCTCTTTGCGGATGAACTTCTGGGTCGCCATAAACTTCGCTTGTAGAGGCCTGCATGATTTTGGCATTTAAGCGTTTTGCTAGCCCCAACATATTGATAGCACCATGAACACTTGTCTTGGTTGTTTGTACGGGATCGTGTTGATAGTGAATTGGTGATGCTGGGCAGGCTAGATTATAAATTTGATCGACTTCTACAAAAAGCGGGAAAGTAACATCATGCCTTAAAAGTTCGAAAGAAGGGTTGGATAATAAATGAGCAATGGTCTGGCGGCGTCCCGTGAAAAAATTGTCCAGACAAATAACTTCATTACCCTCTTTTAGCAACCGCTCACATAAATGAGAACCAAGAAATCCAGCGCCCCCTGTGACAAGCACTCGTTGTGCATCATAATTAACTAAAGTACTCATTTAACCTTATTCCCCAAGATTTTGTGCATTAAGATTTTGTGCATTAAGATTTTGTGCATTAAGATTTTGTGCATTTGTTAATAAGCACTGTCACCCTTAACTACGACAGCCACTGTCCTTGCTAGAATTGTTATATCCAGCCAGATAGACCAATTATTAATGTAATCAAGATCATATTTTACTCTGTTTTGCATCTTCTCAGGCGTATCTGTTTCGCCTCTATAACCATGAACTTGCGCCCACCCCGTAATGCCGGGTTTGACTTTGTTACGGTGGGCATAATGCTCCAGCTCCTCGAAATCTTTATCTAGTTTTAGTGGATGTGGTCTTGGGCCAACAAGGGACATCTCACCTTTAATAACATTCCAGAGTTGTGGTAGCTCATCAAGACTTGTGCGGCGCAAAAATTTGCCAATGCGTGTTATGCGCATATCATTCTTTGTCGCTTGCAAAGCATAAGCACCATCTTCAGTCACACTCATTGAGCGAAACTTAAGAACGTCTATGATTTTACGATTAAAACCGTGACGGCGCTGCGAGAACAAAATAGATCCAGAACTATCAAGCTTAATGCCAAGCGCTATAAGCGCCATAATTGGGGAAAGCACTAAGAGCAGCAATGATGCGCCCGCAAAATCAAACGCTCTCTTAGTAAAATGCTCCCAATCTTTAATTGGCTTGCGGTGAATATCAAGAAGATTAACGTCACCAATATTGCTAACACTTGGACAACGAAGGTTAAGATTTATGAGGTTAGGACATAGATGAATATCTATAGGTAAAACCTCAAGCGCTTTTCTTACTTCAAGGATTTTCTTTTCTTGCGAAGGGGGCAAAGCGATAATAATTTTATCAATGTGTTTTTCTCTAGCCAATTTAATTAAACCTTTAAGATCGCCAGAAATAGAACTTTTAGAAGCCGTATGATCAGTTGATATTGCTTTGTCACCAAATATACCAGCAAGTCTTATATCGATATCATCTTGAGTGAAATATTTCACCAATTTCTGACCGATTGACCCTGATCCAAAAATCGCAATAGTGTGACTAAATCTCCCTTTTTTTGCCAGCTTTTGAAGCATATGAGTAACCAACTTTCGTTGTACAGAAATCATAAAGAGGCTAAGAGTGAACCAGATTAGTAACCAGCCACGTGAATAGACATGGGCAATTTTAAAAAAGTAAGCAACAGCAATCAGAATAAGGAAAGCACCTGCAAGAGCGAAAAAAATACGTGGGACATGCCCTCTCATTTCTATGATTTTATCGCTTTGGTAAAGCCCTTGTTTTTTTAGTGCAATATATGAAAAAGTAGCGCCGACACTGCCTATGCCAACATAAAGCCAAATAGATTCTCCAGTTTGAACTATTTGATCTACATATAAAAACTTGGCAATAGCTGCGCAAAAAATAACAATAGCTACCTCAAGAGCAGCAATTAAATCGGTGATAATTTTGCGTGACAAGGGCGGTAATGCCTTAAACGGCAATAAACCCCCCAGCTCAAATGATGTTCTTACTAATTGACTTTTTTTATAAGAAACACCTGACACTATATATTCTTCCCCCCACAAGAATTACGCAATACAACTTAGTTAACAAAATATTAAGAATATTTGCAAGGAGTAAGTTATTTTTATTTTTTTATTGTGTTATATTTTTTTCTGGTTTGAATTTCTCGCCCGATAGAAGAATATGAAAAGCCAAATTTACTGACTGTTTTTTTATCAAACATATTGCGTAAATCAACTAAAATAGGTTGTTTCATTTCTTTATGTAATTGCCTAAAATCTAGCTCTAAAAACTCTTTCCATTCGGTCACTATTACTAATGCATCAGCATTATTTGCCGCTTCATAAGCACTTTTTGCTAATTTCACATTTGGCATAATTTGCTTTGCTTCGCTCATGCCTTGCGGGTCATAGGCCTGAATATTTGCGCCAAAATCTTGTAGAGCTTGAATGATTGAAATTGCAGGAGATTCACGCATATCATCGGTGTTAGGCTTGAAAGTTAGGCCTAAAATGGCAACGGTTTTACCTTGAAGATTGCCTCCACATGCAGTTTTGATTTTTTGCGCCATAGAGTGTTTACGAAGCTCATTGATGGCGACAATGGTTTTAACTGTGCGCATAGGGCTATTAAAATCTTGTGCCGTTTTGACGAGAGCCAGAGTATCTTTTGGAAAACAAGAACCTCCATATCCCGGCCCAGCATTAAGAAAGCTACGCCCAATCCGCTTGTCATAACCAATGCCGTCTGCAACATCTTGCACGTTTGCCCCCATAGCTTCGCAAAGATCGGCGATTTCATTTATAAAGGTTAGCTTCACCGATAAAAATGCGTTTGCGGCATATTTTATCAATTCAGAAGTTCGGCGTGACACATAAAGAATTGGAATGTTCTTATCAGCAAATGAGGAATAAACCTTAGCCATTACTTTACGGGCTTTGGTGTTTTGAGTGCCAATAACTATTCTATCAGGATTAAGAAAATCAGCAATCGCTGCTCCTTCACGTAAGAATTCGGGGTTGGAAACAACGCTAAATTGCGCATCTGGCTGTGCTTTTTTGATGATTTTTTCAACTTCACATCCGGTTCCAACTGGAACTGTTGATTTTATCACGATTGTAGTGAAGCCTGTTAGTGCTTTTGCGATTTCACTTATCGCTTCGTACACATAACTTAAGTCTGTATGTCCATCATTTTTACGAGATGGTGTGCCAACAGCTATGAATATCACGTCTGCATTTGCAACAGGTTCAGCAATATTGTAACTAAATGATAGTCTCTTAGCGTCTATGTTTTTTTGAACAAGAACGTCTAAATCTGGCTCAAAAATTGGAATTTTCCCATTTTTTAGAGCCATGATTTTATTTTTTTCCTTATCAACGCAAACGACATTATGACCGATTTGTGCAAAACAAGCCCCATTAACAAGACCGACATATCCTGTGCCTCTAATTGCAATTTTCATTATTTACTCTCTCCCACACTCATCTTTTATCCGAATAATATCATCTTCACCCAAATATGATCCTGTTTGTACTTCGATAAGTTCAAGCAAGATTTTACCCGGATTATATAATCTATGAATTGATCCCTGTGGAATATATATGCTTTCATTTTCTCTCAAAACAAAAGTTTTTTCATCAATTTGCACTTCTGCTGTGCCACGCACAATAACCCAATGTTCGCTTCGGTGATGATGTTTTTGTAATGATAATCGCTTGCCTGATTTCACAAATAGGCGTTTTACCTGAAACCTCTCACCACTTTCAATTGAGCAATATCCGCCCCATGGACGATAAGTTGTTTTGTGAACTTGTGTGAGATCTGCTGTTTTGGGATCTGCCTCTAGTTGCTTTACGAGCGCACCAACATTTTGTGCTTTTGATAATGAGCCAACATAAATAGCGTCTTCGCTAGCAATCACCACGACATCATCAAGCCCATCAACTGTAATATGATATTTTTCAGAAATAATAAGTGAGTTTTTGGTATTTCTAAGGTTTGTTTTCCCACGCATAAAATTTTCATTCTTATCACGTTTACCATTTTTCCAAACTGCATCCCATGATCCAAGATCAGACCAGATAATGGGGGAGGGGACGAGTGAAGCTAATGAGGTTTTTTCAAAGATTGCGTAATCAACTGAAATATTGGGTGATTTTGTAAATGCCTCTTTATCAAGGCGAATGAAATCTAGATCATTTTTGGCATTTCTTACGGCAATATTAGCCGCATCAAATATTTTTGGAGCGAGTTTTTTGGACTCATTAAGGAAGATATCAGCGGCAAATAAAAACATGCCAGAATTCCAATAATAATTGCCTGAAGCTAACATTTGTTTGGCGCTGGCCAAGTCTGGTTTCTCAACAAACCTGCTTACGACATAAGTGTGCCAAGCTTCTTTTTCACCAGCTTCAATATAGCCAAAGCCAATAGCTGGTTTGTTTGGAATAATGCCAAAAGTTACAAGGCGAGAATTTAGGGCAGCAGTTTTTGCGGACTGTAGAGCCTTTAGATATGCATCATCAACTGTAATATCATGATCTGAGGGCAAAATATGCACAAGTTGATGTTTGTTATTTTTGCCAGCTAATATTGTTGCCGCTGTGATGGCAGGACCAGTGTTGCGAGCCACTGGCTCTAGCAAAATTGCTGCTAAATCTACTCCGCATTCAAGTGCTTGTTCGGCAACTAAAAATCTATAATCATTATTGGTAATAACGATAGGTGCATTATAAGTTTTTTTGTCTTTTAGGCGCAAAAGGCTTTGTTGAAATAGACTAAGATCGCCCGTTAGTGGCAAAAATTGTTTTGGTCGAGAAGAGCGCGATATAGGCCAAAGGCGAATGCCTTTTCCTCCAGCTAAAATTATTGGAGTGATTAAATTCTTTTCATTCATTGCCTGTGCCTTATTGCAATAAAATGATTAAACAAAAATTCAATCACAATTCCCCAAAGACAAGATGTGGTAAAACTAATGCTAGAGCATTTGCTAAAAGTCATTTGTTAGCCCACCAGAACAAAACACTAGAAATAAAAATTAATACTTATAATCAATACTATACTAATTAAAAAAATCAATAAAGCGTTATAATATATTCATTTTTATGTAATTGTGAATAACGGGTAGATGAAAGTAACAGTTGGTTTTATAAATTTATCTATCATAAATAGGATAATTAAAGAGCGAAGAGATTTTTAGTGCAATCAATAAAAGAAAATAATAATTACTCATTCTTGTTTATATTTGTTTTTGCAACAATATTGGCGCTTAGCTCATTATTTGCTCTTGTTAAAGAAAGTGCGCCCTTTTTTTCTGAACGCAATTCTGAACAAGCTAGGTTTGAGCGTCTTGAGAATAGTCAAGAGATAAAATTAGGGCTTTCAATTTATTCTAATCATCTAGAGCTAGATGATTGTCTTGAAGCGCTGGCAAAACCGTTTGGCATGGCGCAACCAACCGTTCGCCGCAAAAAAATCTTTTCTTCGTGTCAGGATTTGGCATTAAATATTGTAAATATGAACCCCTCTTATTCTTATGCATGGTTCATTGCTGCTTTTTCTTCAGTAGGGCTTGGGCAATATGAAGATTTTAACTATCAGCTTGAGCAATCACAAAACACCGCACCAAATGCGCAGTGGTTAGCAGAGTTGAGAGTTAATTTGGCTGAAAGACATAAAGATAATCTTGTTCCATCAACACAACGAGGACAGGAGAGAGATCTTATTTTATTGGTTAAGAGCAAACGTGGAGTGGCAAATATTGCAAGGCGATATGTATCTGATATCTCGTTTCGCCAGCGAATTATTTTGTTAGTTGAAGTTTTGCCAGAAGATGAGCAGGCAAAATTTGTCAGAAATGTGAAGGAGGCCGCAGGGCAAATTCTACAAGGAGAAGGTTTGTAATTTATGGCTAGCCCATCTAAAAATCTTATCTCTAGGCAATCAAACTCCAACAATATTTTTGCTAATTTATTGATTGTCCTTATTGCTATTGCGCCAATTCCATTTGGCAGCAATCGACCAATATTTTGGGCGATTTCTGGGTTTTTATTAGCCAGTATGATGCTTATTTATCTTTTGCAATTACATATAAATGGCGCAAAGCTTCAATATAGGATTGTAAAAATCAAATGGTTGGTGTTTTTGTTTTGTGTGTTTTTGCTTTATATTGTGGTGCAAATTATTCCATTTAACATTTGGGTTATTAAGTCACAAAATTTTGCTTATGACGCTTTAATAATAACAAGCAAAACTATTAGCCTTGCTCCAAGTGTAAGTTTTTTATCGCTCATTCAGTTTGCTTCTTATGGTTTATTATTCTTTTTCATTTTGCAACTTGCTCATAATCCTGAGCGTGCGCAAAGAATGTTAATTTCATTATTTGTAATAATTGTGCTTTATGCCGCTTATTCGCTTCTTGCATTAACTCAGTTTGGCGATACAATTCTGTTCATGCCAAAATGGGCGTATGAGGGATATGCAACGGCTACTTTTGTTAATAGAAATTCTTTTGCGACATTCCTTAGTTTTGGTCTAATTATTGGCTGTGCCTTTAGTGTTTTTTCTTTTTCGCAAAAGGGTAACATGATTAGCTCATTATTATATATTTTGGGCATAGCAATAATTATTGCAACTTTATTTGCCACTCAATCTCGTATGGGTTTTGCATCTGGGCTTGTTGGGGCGCTACTAACAATTTTTCTTGTTGTTATAAAAGCGAAAAAGCCAAGTTTAATAATTTGGCCTTTATTATTATTCTCAACAATAGCAATAATTTTACTAACCTATCTATATGGGCAGGGGCTTTTAGATCGACTTGGTTCAACAGAAATATCATCTCTTGACGATAGGATGTTGTTATATCAGCAAATAATATCAATGATAAGTTCACGGCCTTTGCTTGGTTTTGGAGCAGGGAGGTTTGAATTGACTTTTCCTTTATTTCATAAACTCCCTCTAAGCCCTGATGTCGTTTGGGACTTGGCGCATAATAGCTATTTGGCACTATGGGCGGAACTTGGAATTGTGTTTGGCTCAATTCCAATTATTTTGCTTATCTTGATTGCCATTAGAGCAATTAAAATCTATCGTAATGCGCAATATCACTGGCTTTATGCGGCAATTTCATTGGGGGTGTTTATTACAGCTGCGATGCACTCTTTAGTAGATTTTAGCCTTGAAATTCAAGCCGTTGCATATTTATTTGTTGCTATTTTAGCTATTGGAATTTCTAGCTCAACAAAATCAAAAAAGAAAAATAACAATGTTTAATATTTTTACCCTTAAACATCTTTTTTTTAACAATAAAAATGAGCCTGCCTCTAAGCGAGAGCGATTAGAATTTGATGAAATTCCACCTCTTATTTATGCAATAGGCGATGTGCATGGCTGCTTAGATTTATTGCAAAACTAGAGAATAAAATTTTCAAAGATATTGCTAAGCAAAAGCAAAAAGCCTTAATAATTACGCTTGGGGATTATGTTGATAGGGGTGAAAATTCATCTGGGGTATTAGATTATTTAATCTCACCACCCCCCGTTGGTGTGAAACGATTGTGTCTTGTTGGTAATCATGAAGAAGCGATGTTGGCATTTGTAAAACAGCCAAAAAACAATGCGCAATGGTTGCAATTTGGCGGCAAAGAAACGCTTATGTCTTATGGGTTTGAAACTAGTGAATTAAAATTAGATAACATAAAAAGGCGCAATTTTTTATATAGGCTAAATTCTCTTATTCCCAAAGAACATATTAGGTTTTTGTCTGAACTTCCTATTATGATAAGATTTCCCAATATTGTTTTTGTTCATGCAGGAATTCGCCCAGAGATACCTCTAGATGAGCAGCTTGATAATGATCTTATTTGGATAAGAGATGATTTTATAAATAACACAAAAGCATTAGAGGTTTTGGTCGTGCATGGACATACTCCAGTGAAAGAGGTTGATATCTCACAAAAGCGAGTAAATGTGGATGTAGGTGCTTATGCAAATGGAAAACTATCAGCAGTAAAATTTGTTAAAGGTAAGCCTGTGAAAATTATAACAAGTTGAATATCATATATTTATAGTTTAAATAATCTAAAGCATTTGGGGCTAGGGGGCGATTTATGCAAGAAACTGAAATTGACATTCGTGCAATTATCAATCTTTTACGTAGAAGGATAAGGCTAATCTTGGCAACAATAATTATTGTTGTAGGCGCAGCAATGCTTTATGCTTTTTCTCTTACCCCAACTTTTACTTCTTCTACATTGATATTAGTTGATATTGATGCCACAGAAATTTTGAATCCAATGGAGCAAACAGGCGGCATCTCAAGCGGCAATGCACGAATAGATAGTGAGGTTGAAATTCTTAAATCTGATAATATTCTTCTTAGTGTAATTGATAAGAAAAACCTTATTACTGACCCTGAATTTGGAGTAAAAACAGACTGGGGCGATAATTTATTGTCCTTTTTGCGCATCAAAGATATATCATTGCCAACAGGTGATGAGGCCTTAAATTCAGTAATGGCTAAACTGAAAAAAGCAATATCAGTGAAAAGAAAAGGGCTTACCTATCTTATTTCACTTTCTGCTTCATCTGTTTCCCCACAAAATGCTGCAAATACTGCCAACGCAGTTGCTGATGCCTATATTGAGGCGCAGGTGCAATCCACAATTGAAAATATACTAGCCGCTCGTGATATATTACAATCTCGTATGATTGTAGCTAATCAAACAATCATTGCGTCAGAGCAATCATTTGATAAATTTATCTCCGATAACATAGATAATATTACTGTAAAAACTGGTCGAGTTGATATTGCGCAAATGCGCCAAGAGCTCGAAAGATTATTGAGGGCAAGGCAAGATAATGTTGCAAGGGCTGATGCGGTTAATCAAAATATCTCATTAAAAAATTGGGTAGAGGTTTCTAAGGATTTACAAGATGAAGCGTTGCAAGAATTACAGCGTCAAAATGATCAACTTAATGCTGATATGAGCAATGTTTCTTCTGGCTCACAACTGCAAATTGACTTGCAAGCGGAGTTAGCAAAAATCGATAATTCTTTGCTTAATGTAGCCAATAATGGGTTAAGTGCTTTGCGCCAATCTATTGCTGGCGATCAAGTAAAGGCATCTCAACTTCGCCAACAAATAAGAACATTGGTTATTGAATCGAGCTTGCCAGCTGATATTTTAACAAAGATATACACGCTTCAACAAAATGCTGAAATTGCACGTTCGCAATATCAAACTTTAATATCAAGAATTCAAGAACTAGAGGTGCAGGCTCAAACACAGATTGCCTATTCTCGTGTGGTTTCAGAGGCACTACCTCCATCAAACCCATCATATCCAAATAAGAAGCTAATTTTTTTGCTTTCTCTCATATCTTCATTAGGTTTGGGAGTGGGCTTGGCATTTTTATATGAGAACTATGTGGGTGGTTTTTCAAGCGAAGATCAGATTGAAAATGTATTGCATTTACCAGTAGTGGCTACTATTCCCCGCATTGATATAACAAAAAATGAGGGTGAAAAAACAAATCAGCTAAGTGCTGCCGATCAAATAGGTATTTCGCCTCTTTCGGCATATAGTGAGGGAATTCGCCGACTTCGTTTTTCAATAGATCACTCATTAAAAAAGAAGATAGCAGATCAAGTGAAAGATGAGAAAGTAAATGGATCTGTTATTTTGGTTTCCTCTGCCGTGCCTAATGAAGGCAAATCAACAATAGCTTTGTCTTTGGGGCGCACTATTGCGCAATCTGGACGGCGAGTTTTGTTAATTGATTGTGATTTACGCAAACCAAGCTTGCATCGGTTTTTGGGGGTTAAAAAGAGTGTGGGTCTTGCAGATTATTTGCAAAATTCAGACGATTCAAGCATTTTAAATGAAGTTATTGTTAGTGATAAGGAAAGCCCATTGGCGGCCATTGTAGGCTCGCAAAATAGCGAAATGCCAACAGATCAATTAGCATGCAGTAGGGAGTTAGCTAAATTGATAAGCAACGCAAAAGAAAGGTTTGAGTATGTTATATTAGATTCTCCACCTATTTTGCCAGTAATTGACGGGCTTTATTTAGCAGAATATGCCGATGTGATTGCAATGGTTATTCGTTGGGGTGCAACTTCACAAAAAGAAGCAAAAGAAGCAATTTCGCAATTAAACACCTCAAAGCCCGCTAATTCTAAAATAATGATGGTGTTAAATCAAGAAGAGGGTGGAAAACAGGGATATAGATATAAATATTCTAGTTATTATAGCAGCTATTATAATTAAATATATGCTATAAAGGGTAAATATAAGCAGGTTAGGTTTTTTGCTAGCAATAAAATATTAATGTAATACTAAGTGTGTTTTGGGGATTTCTCATGGGTAAAGATATTGTTCGGACAGTGTTTTTTTCACTAGCTTTATTGCTTGGTGGTATTAATGTTGTTGCACAAGAGGTAGCTGATATTACTAGTTCTTGTGAAGGGGAAGAGGGCGCTGATGGGGCTTGCTTAGCAATGAGTGAAACTTATTTGACTAATTTGGTTGCTCAAGGCCTTGAGGTTGATGATTTTTCTCAAGAGCTTACTAATTTTGTTCTTGAATTAGTAGTAATAGCGCAGGCTGATGAGCAGTGTAGCGAAATAGATAATGAAATTGGGCAGGCTATTGAGCTTGCAGCTTCTTATGCGCTTGATTCTGAGCATCTAGTAGCTTTGCTTGAAATAGGGAATACTATTAGATCTTGCGCTGATTTCCAAACTGCCTCTATTGCGTCCGTAAGCCCTAA
>JAJRPR010000113.1 GCA_024280655.1 Alphaproteobacteria bacterium
CTAGCGCTTAGAGCAACGGCACTAAGTGCGCTTGTTTTTAAGAAAGCACGGCGATTAAATATAGAAAATTTTGAGGTTTTTGACATTTCTTTTCCAACTAGATTAAAATATTTTGTTTTTTAACTGCATCATTATGTTGAAATTAGGACTAAGTTTTCACAAGGTAGAGTCACTTAAACTTTATCAAATCATTTCAACTATTTTACTCTCCACAATAGCAACAGCCTCTGCCAATTTCTCATCTATTATATGTAAATATTGTGTCCAATCATCAATATGATTTAGCTCTTCTTTGCCATCAGAAATGCCACGCAAAGCTATCATAGGTAAATTAAAGGTCTGGCAGGTGCGAAGCAGTGCAAAACTCTCCATATCAACCATATCAGCATCAATATCTTTATAGGCTTTGCCTGAAACAATATTTGCGCCAGTTGAAAGAGAAGCCGATTTTATTTCGCTAATTTGTAAATCCATTTTAATATCTACTTTATGATCTAAAAACGGCGTTACCCCTTTTGTAAAACCCAAAGGGGAAGCGTCCATATCTCTATATGAAATAGATTTTGCTTGATAGACTTCAGTTTGCTCAAACCTTGCAGAACCAGCCGAGCCAAGCGAGATAATTATATCTGGCAGGTTATTTTGCGCCCTTAATTTTTCTAACTCTTTACTAAGCGAAATTGCCGCCTCCACTGGCCCAACACCAGTAAAAAGCGGGGTGAAAAGCTTATTAAGGCAAGCACCATATTCATTTTCAACTGCCATGACATAGAGCAGTTTATATGTGCCAATTTTCTTTATTTCAAAGCTCATATTCGTTAACTTGGAACATACATAATGTCATCAATTTCACAATTAAAATTCACCGCTTCATTATCTGCAAAATCTCGTGCAACTTCATTTGCATTAGCCACTAATTCTGTATCAATATAGGCAATATGGCAGGTATTTCCTTGCTCAATTTTTGTCACAACTAAAATTTGGCCATCTTTTGTCTGTTCATCACCATCATCAAGTAAAAAACGTAAAATTGTTGCAAAGGGCATAAAATTATCGTCCACTTTCTTTAGCCGCCATTCAAGGGTTTCACCTATAAAATTCCATTGTGGCAAGGTCTGCCTTGCCGCCATTTCATCTAATGCACCAAACCCATAAGAGACAAAAAACCTTAAATCTCCCTCTGCAACATAAAGCGGAAAACCCTTATATCCAGGGCAAGCAAAACTAGCTCCTATATTATCAGCATCTAGTAATAAACATTCATCAAGGTTGATTTTAGTATAGGCTGAAGTAATTTCAGAATTTACTTCTTGTGCATTAACAAAACCTGCCAATATAAAAACTATAGATGAGCTAATCAGCAATCGATAAGTTCTAATAATCATTACGTCCTCCTAAGTGATGTTTATTTGCTGGAATATTTCTATGATAAGTGTAAGAGACAAAGCAATTAAATATCAATAGCAATGCAAAATTTATGAAAGAAATAAAATGAATATTGATGCAATATCTATTGGCGAAAACCCACCTGAGGACATTAATGTTATTATTGAAGTTCCTATTGGCGGTGAACCGATAAAATATGAACTTGATAAAGCAAGTGGTGCTTTAATTGTTGATAGGTTTTTATATACGCCAATGCGCTATCCGGGTAATTATGGCTTTGTACCGCATACTCTTTGCGGTGATGGTGATCCGCTTGATGCGATAATAATGAATTCACGCCCAATCGTGCCGGGTGCTGTTGTGCGCTCTCGCCCAGTTGGGGTTTTATTTATGGAAGATGATGGCGGAATAGATGAGAAACTAATATGCGTGCCGCACCATAAATTAACTCCCAATTATGACCACGTTAAAGACATTGCTGACATGAATAAAATCCAAATGGAAAAAGTAAAACATTTCTTTGCACATTATAAGGATTTAGAGCCAAATAAATGGGTAAAAATCCACCATATTGGTGATTTGAGCGAAGCAAAAAAAGTGATTTTGGATTCTATTGCTTTAGCCTCTGCAAGCCAATAACGCCCCTGTAAGCAACATAGGCAAAAGACCAACTAGTTTGTTTAACTATATTTTGCGCAAATATTTTCTGCCCATTTTCTATAGCTCCTAAACTTACGCTAAAACTACTAGGCTGTTTAATTTACAAATTAATTTAATAAACCGACTGGTCTGACTCAGTTTTTTCTTTATAATGCAGTGGATTTCATTCGACTTAAAAACTTTTAGGCAAATTAAATGTATAATAGCCCAGACCTTCAATATGTACCATCAACAGCTAAAAAAACCCGCCAAGCGCTAATTAGCGCTTCTTTGCCGCTATTTCTTACACACGGATATAATGGCATTGGCATCAATCAAATATTAAAAGCCGCCAAACTTTCAAAGGGCGCATTTTATCATCATTTTTCCTCTAAATTTGAGCTCTACGAAGAAGCGGTTTCTCAATTCTTTTTAGATCCATTAGCGCAGTTAGATCTAGAACAAATACAACATTTACCGCTAAAGGAAATCAGAAAACTATTATCTACCCACTATGCTAATATGCCAAATCATATTAGTGAAAACAGCAATATTGATATGACACGCTACCTAGCATCATATTTTGAAGCGCAAAGCCTTCTTCCAATCCTTAAAGCAGCGCTAGAAGCTCATTATAATAGATTGATAGAATTAATTGCCAACAAAACCAATCAAGAGCGTGAAATATTTCCAAAAGTAGCAACGGCGCACGCTAGAAATATTATAGGGGCGCTAGAAGGACAGTTTCTACTTGATGCGCTAGTTAAGAAATAAAGACAGAGCAGACAGTGTGAGGTAGAGAGGCCTTAACAATGTAAGTGTGGGAAAAGAAAAAACGGCGGGGGTGTCGGGGTCGGGAGCAAAGCGACCAACGGCGACAAGCATAAATGGAGCGGGCGATCAGATTCGAACTGACGACCTAAACCTTGGCAAGGTTTCGCTCTACCCCTGAGCTACGCCCGCACTCCAATTATTCAATTACAAACAATATAGCGTTTGAAATTAGTCAACTCGGGCTATATGCCTAATTGGTAGGATAATTGCAACAAAAATTTCATTTAATTTTTGTCTATTTATTTAATTACTTATTTTTATTACATATTGCTAATGTGCAAAAAATTTTGAATAATGCTTCAATGACTTATAAAAAGCAAATTAAAGCAAATTACCAACCCTTAGATACTAAGGTTTTAGAATTATTAGTCTGCCCTATAAGCAAAACCGC
>JAJRPR010000009.1 GCA_024280655.1 Alphaproteobacteria bacterium
AGGCGGTGCGTTTAGCGAAGATGAATTTATTGCAAATTATAAAATTGAATTAGCGCATTATGCAAACTTAAAACCAAAACAAAAAGTGCAATCAATTTTCTTTGGTGGTGGCACGCCCTCTTTAATGAGCGCTAAAGCAGTTGGCGCAGTAATCGAAGAAATCCATGCTCTATACGATGTTGCTGATAATGCTGAAATTACTCTTGAAGCTAATCCAAATTCTGTTGAGGTGGCAAAATTTAAGGATTATAAAGCTGCTGGCATAAATCGTGTTTCGGTTGGGGTGCAATCTTTACGTGATGAGGAATTAATAAAACTAGGACGCACCCATTCAGTTTCAGAGGCAAAATCTGCCATTGCCATTGCGCAAAGTATTTTTGAGCGTTCAAGTTTTGATCTTATCTATGCTCGCCCTGAGCAAACTCTTGAGGATTGGCGAGTAGAACTTAACGAAGCGATTGATATGTCGGCAGGGCATATTTCGCTTTATCAACTAACTATTGAGCAAGGTACACGGTTTTTTGATTTAGCATATTCTGGCAAATTAATAATGCCAAATGCTGATTTAAGCGCTGATTTTTATCAGCTAACAAATCAAATATGTAATGAGGCTTTTATGCCCGCTTACGAAATTTCTAACCACGCAATAAAGGGCGAAGAAAGCCTGCATAATTTATTATATTGGCGTTATGGTGAATATGCTGGCATTGGCCCAGGGGCGCATTCTCGCCTTGTGTTAGATAATGTACGCCATGCTTTGGACAATGAAAGATTACCGCATATTTGGCATAATAAGGTGAGCAATATTGGGCATGGTATAGTTACCAATGACAAGCTAACCTATGAAGAAGAGGGTGATGAATATCTGCTAATGGGCTTGCGTTTAAGCGAGGGGGTTGACCCTAAAAGATTTGAGCAATTATCAGGGCGAGCGCTTGATAAGAATAAAATTAAAGACCTTTTAGGTTATGGCTATGTTGAGCATCTTAATAATGGCAATCTAAGAGTAACCAATAGCGGTTTTAGCGTGCTTGATGCGGTAGTTGCTGATTTAGCTGCTTAAGATTGAGCCTTTGCCCGTCATGCTCGCACTTGATGCGAGCATCCATAAAGAATTGCAAAGTGATGTGGATACTCGGGTCAAGCCCGAGTATGACGAGGGGGGAGCATAGAGAATCTACCTTAAATTCAATATATCCAAAATTTTCTTCTAATATAAAGACTTCTTTTGCCTGCGCCTAATTATCGAAGAGGGAATATTCATAGATTCTCGATATTTAGCAACCGTGCGCCGAGCAATATCAACCCCAAGTTCCTCCTGCAACATTTGCCCTATCTTATCATCAGAAAGAATAGCTTTATCGCTTTCTTCTTTGATTAGATTTTTTATACTGTACCTCACCGCTTCCGCTGAATGTTCTGCTTGGCCAATATTTGAGGCAAGGGCGCTAGTGAAGAAATATTTCATTTCAAATAATCCACGTTCACAAGAGATATATTTATTTGCTGTTACCCGAGAAACAGTTGATTCGTGCATTTCAATTTCATCGGCAACCATTTTTAATGTCATGGGCTTAAGTTTCGATACGCCATGATGAAAAAAGCCATTTTGAAAACGCACAATTTCAGTTGCAACTTTAAGAATAGTTTGCGCCCGTTGATCAAGGCTTTTGGTAAGCCAATTAGCCGTTTGCATACAATCAGACAAAAAAATCTTTTCTTGTTTATCTCGGAGTTTTTTTGAAACTAAAGCATAATAATTTTGATTAATTAATATGCGTGGTAGAATTTCAGAATTTAACTCAATGAGCCACGATCCATCATTGCTTTTACGCACAAATATATCGGCAATAATCGCCTGCATTGGCGCTCCATCAAAAGCCAGAGCAGGCTTTGGATCAAGTTCACGCAATTCAGATAACATGTCGCTAATATCTTCTTTGCTTGCCCCAATTTCACGCTCTAAAGTTAAAAAATCATGCTTTGCAATGAAGTGCAAATTATCAAGCAATTTCATCATTAAAGGGTCAAGCCTATCACGCTCTTTAAGTTGAATGGCTAAACATTCAGGCAAATCCCTAGCAAACACGCCAAGCGGCTCGCAACTATGTAATTCTTTTAGAACTGAAATTACCTCATGTTCTTCAACATTAAGCAATGTCGCAATTTCTTCACAAGTGATATCTAAATAACCTCTTTCATCAAGATTATTCACTAATTGATGGGAAATAATTAGTTTTAATTGGTCACTAAACATAAGTGATATTTGCTCTAATAAATGATCGCTTAAGGTTATTTTGCTAGCAGTATAAGAATCAATATCTGCGCCTTGAGAATTGTTAAAAACTTCTCCTGCTGACTTATAGTTATTTGTTGATTGGGAAATAGAATCTTGTCCAACCTGTTCAGGAAATAGGTTTTCTGTATCAGTATCAAAACTATCGGCAATTTGCTCAGCGCTACCTAATGTATCAGTTAGAGAATGGTTTTCTTCAGCATTATCACTAATATCTTCTTTTGCCTTATCATTATCTTGTGCTCTTTGCTCATCATCACGCTCAATTAATGGGTTACGCTCAAGCTCCTCATTAACAAAGGCAGTTAGCTCTAAATGCCCTAATTGCAGCAATTTAATTGACTGCATTAATTGCGGAGTTAGAGTTAGACTTTGAGATTGCCTTATTTCTAAACGTGGCCCAAGACCCATTATTTGCTCCAAAAGCTAGCTAAATTGCCAGATGATAAAACAATTATGTATGATTTGCTTTCATCGCACAAGTTTTACTATACAAGTTTTGTGCCAAATAGAATTAATCTATAAAATTTAATATGAAAAACTATCCCCAAGATAAACTCGGCGGGCTTCAGGATCATTGGTTATTGTTTCTGGTTTGCCCTGTATCATTACTTTACCATCGTGGATAAGATATGCACGATCAACCAAGCCAAGAGTTTCACGTACAGAATGATCAGTAATTAGAACACCAATATTGCGCTTAGTTAATTGGCGCACCAAGCCTTGAATTTCTGCAACGGCTATTGGATCAACTCCAGCAAACGGCTCATCAAGTAAGATAAATCTTGGATCTGCAGCTAATGCTCTGGCTATTTCAACACGGCGACGCTCACCACCTGATAAAGATAAGGCATTGGCTTTACGTAAATGAGCAATAGAAAATTCTTCTAATAACTCATCAAGTTTATTCATTCGCTGTTTGTTATTTTTAATATTATGCTCAAGTACCGCCAAAATATTATTTTTAACACTAAGCCCACGAAAAATAGATGGCTCTTGCGGTAAATATCCAATGCCTAAACGAGCCCGCTGAAATAATGGCAATTTTGTAATTTTGTGACCATCAATTAGCACATCACCGCCATCAGGCTTCACTAGCCCCATAATCATAGTAAAAACTGTGGTTTTGCCAGCACCATTTGGCCCTAACAGGCCAACCGCTTCACCCTGCCGAACAGCTATTGAAACATTGCGCACAACAGAGCGTTTGCCAAAAGATTTTGCTAAAGCATGAGCTACTAACCAGCCAGTTTGATCAACATTATTTTTTGCTTCGCTTGCCAATATAGATCCTTTATTGTGTTGAAAAAATTGCCGTTACTCTTTTACCATCTTTACTTGCAGGAAATTTTGATGTGCCATTTTTTATATCAACAATTAATTCAGATCCAGTAATTGTACCGCTATCATTAACTACCCTTACATTGCCAAAAAGCTTAAGAATTTCGGTTTTAGGATCATAGGTCCCTCTATCAGAAAAAGCAGTTTGCTCGGGTTGTTCAATTTTTACCTGACCAATAGCTTCCAATGATTTAATATCGGATGGGCCATTATCACCATAATAAACAATTACTTCATTAGCCCATACTTTTAGACCTGGCTGCACAATAATTACATTGCCAGTAAAAACTGCCCTTGAGGAGCTTTCCTCTACACTAAAATCAACTGATGTAATTACTATTTGATCCTCAGCTGCATTTGCTTGGCCAATAGAAAGAGAGAAAATAACGGCAAAAAAATGGACAGAAATATTTTATAAATTTGCTTTGCTCTACATATTAACTTCATTATTCTTCCTCAGTAATTGGTATAACTAATCTAACTTTGGTAAAATCCCATGTCTCTTTTTGTGCATCATAGACTAATGTTTCACTTGTTAAAATAGTACCATCTTCAAATTCTATAATTGCTTTATCTTTTGTTGTAAGGGTCTGCGCTACCCAGTCAATTTTAGAATTATAAAGATCAGCAAACATATTATTGCTGTCACTAGTTTGTAAAAGACCTTTTATATCTATTGTTTGAGCAACCATATTAAAAATAGCACTTTTACTTAGTGCTCGCATCTGATAATTATCAGGCCTAAGTAAATTTAATTCATTTTCAAAAATATCAATTTCATCTGACCCTGCAATGGGCGTAGTTGCGACCTTTGAATTAATTGAATATTGTGTGCCATTTCCCATAATTCCACTATATTGTGGGTTATCAATTATCACCTTATCACTTTTTATTCTAATTCCCGACATATCAAAATCAGTGCCAAGATTATCAAGAAAGATTTTTAGCGATAAAAAACCCAATAATAATAACCCAAGCAATGGAATTATAATGCGTAAAAAACCTATAAAAAAATTACGTCTTTTTAGTGAATTAAAAATCGGAGCTGATAATTGAGCACTATTCATGGTAATCAACTATGAGCAAAAATATCTGTTTCTGGCCAGCCAGCAAGATCAAGCTTTGCACGAGTTGGCAAGAAGCCAAAGGTCTCTTGCGCCATTTCATAGCGCCCCTCACGCTTAAGCATAATATCAAGATGGCGCTTTAAGTCGTGCAAATAAAACACATCGGATGCGGCATAATTAATTTGTGCTTTTGAAAGCTCTGCCTGTCCCCAATCCGAGCTTTGCTGTTGTTTAGACATATCAATATTTAACAATTCTTTTGTTAAGTCTTTTAGACCGTGCCTATCAGTATAGGTTCTAGCTAATTTAGAAGCAATTTTTGTGCAATAAATAGGGCCTTGAAAATCACCAAAATGATTTTGCAAGACTGCAACATCAAAGCGAGCAAAATGAAATATTTTTGTAACATTTTTATCGCTAAGCAATTTTTGTAAATTAGGGCTAGATGTTTGCCCTTTAGCAATTTGCACAATATCCGCACTGCCATCACCAGATGAAAGCTGCACAACGCAAAGCCTATCACGAGAGTTAATTAGTCCCATAGTTTCAGTGTCTATTGCTACTTCATTGCCGTAGGCTGATAGGTCTGGCAAATCGCCCTTATGCACTCTAATTGTCATTTAATTTCCTCTTTTATATTTATGTAGTTTGATGGCATAATATTTAGGCAAAGAAAAGGCTATATTGCTAGAATGATATTTCTTCTTGAAAATATATGTTGCCTATTAAATTTTTGCCTTAAAATAGTAAATCTTTATGGACGAAAGCCTTTGTTTGCCATAGACAATACATAACAACATGCTATTTAATAATGAAAGAGCAGATAATGGGCGATATTCGTAAAGAAAGCGATAGTTTTGGTATTTTAGAAGTGCCAAGTGATAAATATTATGGGGCGCAAACCGCCCGCTCTTTAATAAATTTTCCCATTGGCACTGAAACGCAGCCCAAACCTATTGTTCATGCACTGGGTATTGTTAAACAGGCTTGCGCTATAACCAACAAAAATCTAGGGGTGCTTGATGAGAACTTAGCAAATGCTATTGAGCAAGCCGCATCAGAAGTTGCACTGGGCAAATTTGATGATAATTTTCCGCTTGTGGTTTGGCAAACTGGCTCTGGCACGCAATCTAATATGAACGCAAATGAAGTTATCTCAAATAGAGCCATTGAAATATTGGGCGGAGAATTGGGCTCAAAAACACCTGTTCACCCCAATGATCATGTTAATATGGGGCAATCTTCAAATGATGTTTTCCCAACTGCTATGCATATTGCAGCAGCTGTTGAAGTTTCAAACGAGCTTATTCCAGCGCTTGAATATTTACATGATGCCCTTAAAGCTAAATCAAAAGAATTTGATCATATTGTAAAAATTGGCCGCACCCATACACAAGACGCAACGCCGCTAACTCTGGGGCAAGAATTTTCTGGCTATGTTATGCAGGTTGAACTTTCTATTGAAAGAGTAAAACAAGGATTAGTACGCCTATTTGATTTGGCACGAGGTGGCACAGCGGTTGGCACTGGCTTAAATTCCAAAATTGGCTTTGCTGAAGGATTTGCTAAAGAAGTTGCAAATATAACTGGCCTGCCGTTCAGAACTGCTGATAATAAATTTGAAGCATTAGCCGCCCATGACGCACTGGTTTTTGCGCATGGCGCGCTCAACGCTACTGCGGCTTCTTTATTCAAAATTGCCAATGATATTCGCCTGCTTGGTTCGGGCCCTCGCTCTGGTCTTGGGGAATTGCAATTACCTGAAAATGAGCCGGGCTCTTCCATTATGCCCGGTAAAGTAAACCCAACACAAAGCGAAGCTTTGACAATGATTTGCACGCAGGTATTTGGCAATCAAACAACAATTTCTGTTGCTGGCTCGCAAGGTCATTTCGAATTAAATGTCTATAAGCCAGTTATGTCTTATGTTTTTTTGCAATCAACTCGATTATTAAGCGATGGCGCACGCTCTTTTGCTGATAGGTGTGTTAAGGGCATTATTGCCAATGAAGATCAAATAAAAGCGCTTATGGAGCGATCATTAATGTTGGTAACGGCACTTGCGCCAAAAATTGGCTATGATAATGCAACAAAAATTGCCAAAACTGCCCATAAGAATAAAACGACCCTTAGGGAAGAAGCAGTGGGGCTTGGGTTTGTTACAAATGAAGAATTTGACGAATTAGTAAGACCTGAACTTATGCTTGGGCCAAAATAAAACAATGAATGAGAATGTAAAAATGGAAAAATTCCCTAAATATTTGCTTACTGGTTATGCTGATTTTAAGAAAAATGGATATGAAAAGCAGTCTGAGAAATACCATGAATTAGCAGATGAGGGACAAAAGCCAGAAACCCTTATTATTTCTTGTTGTGATAGTCGTGCAACGCCAGAAGTTATTTTTAATACAAAAGTTGGTGAGTTATTTGTAGTTAGAAATGTTGCAAATCTAGTGCCAATATATGCCCCCGATGAGGGGCAACATGGCACATCTGCTGCTATAGAATTTGCAATTCTTGCTCTTAAGATAAAAAATATTGTGGTCATGGGGCATGGACGTTGCGGCGGTATTCAAGCAGCACTTACAAAAGATTTTGCACCATTAGAAAAGGGTGATTTTATTAGTAAATGGATTGATATGATTAAGCCATTAGCCAAAAAGGTACTTTTAGAAACAGACAAATCAGCAACAGAGCGCCAAACTAGCCTTGAGCATAAATCCGTGATTAATTCTTTAGAAAATTTACGAACTTTTCCTTATATAAAAGAATTAGAGGGAGCAGGAAAATTAAACCTATATGGTGCGTGGTTTGATATTAAATTTGGCGATCTAAAGATTTTAGACAAAGAGGGTGGTTTCACTACTGCCTAAATGAAAATACTATAAAGCGCTTTCAACTAATTTTACCCAATAAGAACAACCTATTGGGATAATTTCGTCGTTAAAATCATAAGTATCTTCGTGTAAGCCTGCCGTGTCGCCTTGCCCAATAGCGATAAAAGCACCGGGTCGAGAATTTAGCATATAAGAAAAATCCTCACCGCCCATAATTGGTGGTGTATTTCGCACTACTTTTTCTTCACCAACAATTTGCGCTGCTACATCGCCTGCAAATATTGTTTGCTTGGCATGATTTGACATAACGGGATAACCACGCTGATAAGTTATCTTAGCTTTGACACCAAATGCACTGCCAGATTGCGGCACAAATTCACCCATGCGTTTTTCTATTAAATCACGCACATCTTCGTCCAAAGTTCTAACAGTGCCTTTAATAATTGCAGTGCGAGCAATAACATTGGTTGCGCCACCTGCTTGCATTACTGTTACTGACAAAACCGCTGATTTTATAGGATCAACATTACGAGAGACAATAGTTTGCAGGCCAGTGATAATATGTGCGCCAGCTATTAGCGGATCAATAGTATTATGCGGCATTGCGGCATGTCCGCCAACGCCCTCAATCTCAATAAGAAATTCATCAACCGCTGCTAAAAATCCACCCTCACGAATGGCAAACTCGCCAACAGGAATACCAGGAAAATTATGCATTCCATAGACTTCTTTTATATTGAATCTTTCCATCATGCCGTCTTTAACCATTAAGTCGCCACCGCCGCCGCCCTCTTCTGCTGGTTGAAAAATCAACGCCACATTACCTGAGAAATTTCGTGTTTCAGCGAGGTATTTTGCCGCACCAAGCAACATTGCGGTATGCCCATCATGCCCACAAGCGTGCATTTTGCCCTCTATTTTTGAGGCATAGGGCTTATCGGTGCGTTCATGAATTGGCAAAGCGTCCATATCTGCCCTTAAGCCGATAGTATCACCGCTGTTTTTTCCTTTAATAATTACAACCACACCAGTTTTGCCAATACCGCTAACTACTTCATCACAACCAAATGATTTGAGTAATTGCTCGATTTTTTCTGCGGTTCTATATACATCAAATAAAAGCTCAGGGTTTTCATGTAAATCCCTACGCCATGCGGTTATTTCTTCATGAAAATCAGCAAATCGATTAATTATGGGCATTTTTTTCTCCAATATATCCAATAGCACTATGTTCTAGTTGAAATATCCTTTCGTCAACTAAAATATCCACTTGCAAAATATCCGCTTGCAAAATATCCTCTTGCAAAATATCCACTTGCCCTTGCCCCTAAGATTTGCAAAGACTGCCTTAGATAATTTAATTGATAATTTTGAAGTGGAAATAATATGTTTGAGAAATTACAAAAAGCACCGCTTGATAAAATATTCAAATTGCTTGCAGAATATCGAGCAGACGAGCGGGCTGATAAAATAGATCTTGGCATTGGTGTTTATAAAGATAAAGATGGCAATACACCAATTATGTCATCGGTTAGAAAAGCTGAAAAACAGATATATGACAATGAAACGACTAAAACCTATATTGGAGTTTCTGGCAATCGTGGGTTTTGTGATGCTATTGCTGATTTGGTATTTGACAATTCTGTTGATAGCTCACGCATTAGCTCGGTGCAAGCTCCAG
>JAJRPR010000114.1 GCA_024280655.1 Alphaproteobacteria bacterium
GCTTTAGCTTTAATGGCGATAGGAATGAATAGGCTTTCTATGGGGCCTTCGTCCATTGGTCCTATTAAAGAACTTATTTTAGCGCTTGATCTTGATCCAATAGCTAAACAAGTTCTAGAGATATTATCAAATGGCGCAACAGATATAACTATACGTGAATTGCTGACAAATCATATTGAATCTCAGAATTTGCCAATTTAGATGAAAGAGGCTTATGGCTAAATTACCACTTGAAAAATTAGAAGCATTAGATGAGCGCTATAAAGCGCTTGAATTGCTCATGGCTGATGGCCCTGATCCTGAAGAATACGTTAAATTGGCAAAAGAATATTCAAATCTGCAATCAGTAGTAGAAGCTATCCGCTCATATAGCCAAGCAGCAAGCGATCTTTTAGGGGCAAAGGAATTGCTTAGTTCTGATGATAGTGAAATGGTTGAAATGGCCACGCTAGAAATTGATGAATTAAATCAAAAAATAGAGAAATTAAGCTACGAAATAAGATTATTATTATTGCCTAAAGATAATGCTGATGATCGTAATGTTATTGTTGAAGTGCGTGCTGGAACTGGAGGCGATGAGGCGGCTTTGTTTGCTGGTGATTTATTTCGTATGTATCAGCGCTATGCAGAACTTAACGGTTGGAAAACCAATATCATGTCACAAAATGAAAGTGATATGGGGGGCTATAAGGAAATAACTCTAAATATTTCTGGCAAGGGGGCTTATGCAAAGCTAAAATTTGAAAGCGGAGTGCATCGGGTGCAACGAGTTCCTGATACTGAAACGCAGGGGCGTATTCATACTTCAGCTGCAACTATTGCTGTTTTGCCTGAAGTTGAAGATATTGACATTGAAATAAGAAATGAAGATTTGCGCATTGATACTATGCGTGCATCGGGGGCTGGTGGCCAGCATGTCAACACTACCGATAGTGCAGTTCGTATGACGCATATCCCATCTGGAATTGTGGTTTTAGCTTCTGAAAAAAGCCAACATCAAAATAGAGCCTCGGCGCTAAAGGTTTTGCGGGCTAGATTATATGAAGCTGAGCGTGAAAAACGTGATAGTGAGAGAGCGGAAGCACGGCGTGATCAGGTAGGTTCGGGTGATCGTTCGGGTCGTATTCGCACCTATAATTTCCCGCAAGGACGTGTCACCGATCATCGTATAAATCTAACCCTATATAAGCTTGAAAAGGTACTACAAGGGGAGGCGCTTGACGAGCTTATTTCAGCACTAATTACTGAAAATCAAGCATCACAGCTTGCGGCAATGGATGAAGAATAAAATGGAAAATCTTAATAATATTGGCAAAGCATGGCGAAAAATACGGAACGATTTCGCAAAAGCCAATATAGATAGTGCGCAACTTGATGCACGGCTTTTGGCTGAACATGCCTTTAAATTAAATTCTCTTGAATTGGCAACTAATGCAAATAAGCAAGTTACAGAGCAGCAGTTAATGCGTTTAGGCGCACTAGCTAAAAGACGATTAAATGGCGAGCCAGTAGCTAGGATTTTGGGTAAAAAAGAATTTTACGGACTAGAGTTCAAACTCAATAATAAGACATTAGTTCCACGCCCTGAAAGTGAACTTTTGGTTGATATTTGCCTTGAGCAAATTGGCCAAAGTCAAAATTTGAAATTATTAGAACTTGGTGTTGGTAGCGGTTGCGTTATTATTTCAATATTGGCTAATAATGACAATATAGTTGGGCTTGGTACCGATATAAGCCAAAAAGCGCTTGAAATGGCAAAGAGTAATGCTAGATTTCACAATGTTTTAGAACGCATTAGGTTTTTGCGAGGAAATTGGCTTGAGCCATTAAATACAGATAAAAAGTTTGATTTTATCATTTCTAATCCTCCTTATATAGAGACTAAAGAAATCGCTCATCTGGCAAAAGAGGTAAAAGATTTTGACCCTGTTTTAGCTCTTGATGGTGGTGAGGATGGGCTAGAACCATATAGAATAATTGCAAAAAAAGCAAAAAATTATCTAAATGACAATGGATTTGTAATTGTAGAATTTGGCATTGGGCAAGAGGGCAAAATTATTGAAATGTTTTTAGCAGAAGGATTTACGCTGTTTGAGCAAAAATCAGACCTATCGGGGATTGTTAGGGCTTTGGTTTTTCAAAATTTTAAGCATTTTACTGATTAAAAGTGCGATTTTTGGTTTTTTTGCTTGGAATCAGTAAATAAAGCAGTTAATGTCAATCTGCTATGTGGTGCAAATGATAGGCAGCAATGGCGACCACCCGTTCATAAGACAGTATTTATCAATATGACTTTGATTTATCAATATGACCTTGTTTAAGGTTTGAAAAGATAAAAATAATTTGAAAATGTTTAATAGTTGGGGTTGGTTTTTAGGTGGATATATTTGTGAAATATATTTACATAGATTTCTCTTTATATTTAAGAGAGCAAGAAAAGAGCTTTTAACAAAGTATGAGACCAAATAATCAGAATAAACGATCACGGGGTCGCAATAACTCCAATCGTCGGCATAGTGGCTCGAACCCACTAACTCGCAATTATGAATCTAATGGCCCTGATGTGAAAATTAGGGGTAACGCAACAAGCGTTGCAGAAAAATACGTGCAATTAGCCCGTGATGCCCATAGTTCAGGCGATTCGGTTTTAGAGCAAAGCTATTTGCAATATGCTGAGCATTATTCTCGTATTGTTTCATCTGCACTTGCCTATCAACAAGTACAAAATCAACAACGTCAAGAAAAGCAAGCATTAGAGCAAGAAAACCAAGTTGCAAAACAAGGAAATACTGATTCTAAAAATGAAGCTAATGAGAGCAATGTTTCGCAAGATAATGATGAAAAACAGTCAGATAATCAGCCTGTAAATGTAGAGGCAAAAGAAACAACTTCTCCTGAGCCTACTAAACAAAGAGCGCCACGCCCTAAAAGAGCTAAGCGCCAAGCTGAAAATAAGCCTGCTCAAAGTGATGAGCAAAAAGCTCAAGCTACAAATGATGAGTTACCAGCTTTTGTAACAGATAGCGTCAGCAAGCCAGACGCAGCTGAGTGATTTTTGAAATTATTTATATAAAAATGGCATAGATTTATTTTTGCCCCTTTTTGTTTTTTTCTCAATACCTATATTTATCATAATTACCAAAACGGCGAGCTGATTTGTGCCATAATGGGCAAATGGCTTGTGCTAAAAGTGGAGATAGTTATGGATTTTGAAAAATATACAGAACGGGCGCGTGGATTTATTCAAAGTGCGCAAACTTATGCTTTAGGGCAGGGACATCAAAAATTCTCTTCCCTTCATCTATTAAAGATTTTACTTGATGATGAAGAGGGAATGGCAAGCGGTCTTGTTAATAGCGCTTCTGGCAATGCAAAGCCTCTTAGTAAAGAAGTATTAGCTGCATTGAAAAAAATACCCACTATTTCTGGTGGCAATGAGCAAA
>JAJRPR010000115.1 GCA_024280655.1 Alphaproteobacteria bacterium
GCCAATAAAAAAGCGCTGAAAATTCAGCGCTTTTATTTTATCTTTATAGCTTGAAATATCTATTCTTCTATTTTAGCGCCATCAATTACCGCATGTAAATCAATCATGCCAACCATCTGATCATTATGAGTAATAATGCCTCGCAATAATTCACTATCCCCTGACGAGTTGCCTTCGGGGACTGGGTGAATATCGTTTTTATTAATGGTAAGAATATCACTAACCGCATCAACTAAAATGCCAACCCACTTTTCGCCAACTGACATAACAACTACTACGTGAGTTTTTGTAGGGGATGTTTGTCCATCACCAAAACGAGCACGAAGATCAAAAATTGGTACAATAGTTCCACGTAAGTTTATTACGCCACGCACAAATTCACGGGTATTTGGTAGGGGAGTTGCCCCATTCCAAGCACGAATTTCACGTACCGTAGTAATTTCAACCGAATAGGTCTGATCGCCAAGAGAAAAAGCTATTAACTGCAAAGAATTTTCTGCTGATATTTCACCATTTTCATAATCATCTTTAATATTAAGCGCTTCCATTATATTTTCCTTTAATTTTATGCGGCAGCTGTTCGCTGATTAGATATTGAATTTTTTAGACCCTGAACATCTACAATTAGACCGACCGATCCATCACCAAGAATTGTGCCGCCGGCAATTCCTTCAATCCGTTCAAAATTTTCTTCTAGGCTTTTAATAACAACTTGTTGTTGACCAATTATCGCATCAACAATTAAAGCTAATTTGTTTGTGCCCTCTGCTTCACACAGAACAACAAAGCGATCTTTTTCATCCACATCAGTTGTCATTTCAAAATGAGATGCTAGATCCATTGATTGCACATATTCACCACGCACCTTTAATACACGTGCGCCAGTTGGTAATCGCCCAAATTCAACTCGTGCGCATTGCATTGTTTCAACGATTGACGAAAGCGGAATAACATAGGGGCAATCAGCAACTCGAACCAACATTACATCAAGCACTGCAAGAGTTAGTGGCAATCTTAATGTCATACGTGTGCCTCTACCCGGAACAGATTTCACAATTACCGAACCACCAATTTTATTGATATTTGAAAGAACAACGTCCATACCAACACCACGCCCCGAAAGATCAGAAACTTCTTCAACGGTTGAAAATCCGGGTGCAAAAATTAAATTGTCTATTTGATCATCGCTAAGTTGTTGCTCTTCACCAACCACGCCTTTTTCACGTGCTAATTGCAATACTCTTTCACGATTAATGCCAGCACCATCATCTTCAATTATTATTAAAATCGAGCCACCAGCTTGCTCGGCTGAAAGCCTAATAGTACCTGTTTCTTCCTTACCGCTTTCAACACGCTTTTCAACTGATTCAATACCGTGATCAGCTGAATTTCTAATCATGTGAGTTAGTGGGTCTGAAAGCTGTTCAATAACCGTTTTATCAATTTCGGTATTTTCGCCAACCATTTCTAATTTAATTTTCTTACCAGTTTTTGAAGCAAGCTCACGCACCAAACGTGGCATACGAGAGAACACAGATTTAACAGGTTGGGCACGAATTGCCATCACACTATCTTGCAAGCCTCTAGTAGTGGTCGCTAAAACCTCTAAGCCTCTAACAAGTTCTTGATAACGATGGCGTAAATTATCGTCCATTTGCTGGGTTAACATTGATTGAGTAATAACTAATTCACCAACCATATTTACCACCCGATCAACCTTATCAAGATCAACACGAATTGATTGCATACCAACGGGGGGTGCTTTTGGTGCAGGTTTTGCGTCACTATCTGCATTGTTTGCAGCATTATCCGCAACTTTAGGCTTAAGTTTTTCTGGTTCTGGTTTTGGCGCAATTTCAGCCGCTAGATCTGCAAAACTTGGCATATCTTCATCTTCTTCCAGATCTTCGCTTTTTGCATCTTCATTAAATGCCTGCTCATCTACTGGCATTTCGAACTTAGTAATTTTTAACTCGCAATCGCCATCAACAAATTCAAATATCTCACGAATACTCTCTTCTTCAATATCTTTGTCCTTGATAGTTATTTCCCACGTACAATAGACAGAAAATGGCTCAAAATCGGTTAGTAATGGGATATCTTTTAATATGGCTTTTACTTCAACTTCACCCAATTCTACTAATTCTCTTAGCAATAATAGCGGGTCATTTGCGCTAGTATAAAGCTCTCTAAAGGGAATAAATTCAACCAACCAGCCCTCTGTTACTTCTTCTGTTGGCTCTTCCATCTCAACAAGTACAGGAGTAAACTCAATATCAAATTCCTCCATAGGCTCGCCGCTTTCATCACCACTATCGCCAGAACTTGCTTTACAAAGAGCAACAAACTTTGCTTTTTCTGTCACCCCATATTCAGGATCAAGCTCCTCGCCATTTCTTGCCGCCTCAACAAAATCGGCAACTAAATCATTTGAGCGAATGCAAAGTTTAATTACTTCATTAGTAAAATCAATTTTGTCATTACGAACAAAATCAAGCAATGTTTCAAACTCATGCGCAAATCCAACAAGTGAGGTAAAGCCAAATGCTCCCGCACCACCCTTTATTGAGTGAATAGCACGAAATATTGCGTTCATACGATCCGAGCTTTTATCGCCATCTTGAATGGCGGTAAATTGCTCTTCAAGATCTATTAATAGCTCTGAACATTCATCAAAATAGGTAGCTTTAAATTCGTCTAAATCACTCATTTATGTTCCCCAAAAGGAGGTTAAAATTATACTCGTCTTATTACTAATGAACTACTCGATTAATCACCGAAATTAATTTTTCAGGATCAAATGGTTTAACTATCCAACCAGTTCCACCTGCGGCACGACCTTGATCACGTTTTTCACGTGAACTTTCAGTTGTCAGAATAAGAATTGGTAGACTTTGAAATTTGCCAGATGAGCGGACATTTTTGATGAACTCAATCCCATCCATAACAGGCATATTAATATCGGTAATTACTATATCAACTTCTTCTTGGGCAAGTACGTCGAGCCCTTGCTGGCCGTCTTCTGCTTGCAAAACATCAAAGCCAGCATCAGAAAGTGTGTGCTGCAACATGGCCAACATTGTTTTAGAATCATCAACTGTTAGAATACGCATTATCTACTTTATCCTTTTATAAGTGGGGCAAAATTTTCGCTAAGCCCTAATCGCTCTATTGCCCCAAGCATAGATTCGCTTGGTTTTGAAATTGTGAGGGTAATATTAGTTTGTTCGGCGCTATGCGCTGCACTTATCAACATCAAAAGAGCATTGGTCGCTACACGATCAACTGAGCTTGCATCAATATTTACAGAGCCACATTCAAGCTGCTCAATTAGTTGCTCCGATATTGAATCTAATGCGTCCAAATCCATAATCGGTGGCAAGGTTAATGTTGCATTTTGCACTATTTGTGTGTCAGCCATTTTGCTTTACCCTTTAATGGCACAGGCTTCATGCCTATGGTTAAGGGATTCTTTCACCATAGTGGTTTAAGAATTACTAATAAGTTCTACTTAGATGCAAAAAACTGTAGAAAATCGCTATTATTTATCAATTTGGGCATAAACTGCACCCTCATCAACCTCATTTTGGCACTTTGGTTGCCAATTTGGATTTTGATCTTTGTCAATCAACACAGCGCGCACCCCTTCAGCAAAATCATCTCGTTTACCCATCATTGCGGCAAGAGAGAGGTCGGTTTCTAGTGTTTTATCAATATCTTGATGGGTTCGTGCCTTATCATGCGAAATGATTATAGCGCTTAGAGATGTTGGGCAATGTTTTTGCAAAATATCATAAAATTCTTTTGCTGTTTGCTCAGATTTTGCTTGTTGTTCTAACAGATTTTTTATTTGCTTAATATTTTTCCCTGAAAAGGCTTGCTTGCAAGAATTTACCTTAGTGCTGAATGATTCTTTGCTCAATGATGTGGTTTTTGACGAATCATTTTCTTTTAAGATTATTTTTTTAATTGCTGCATCTATATTTTCTTGCTTCATTGCTTTTAAGAGTTGCTCACGAATTTGAGGAAAGCCTTCTTTCGGAAAAACACAATCCGTGAGATTAAGCTCGATTGCATCATTTGCACTTATTGCTTGTCCAGATAGTAAAAATGCCAAAGAAATATGGCGCTCAATTTTTGTCAATAAGAAATCAATTCCGCAATCACAGACAAATCCTATTGCCGCCTCGGGCATTGCAAAAATTGTATTCTTTGTTGCAAAACGATAGGTTGCATGACCTGCCAAACCAAGCCCGCCACCCATCACAATACCATCTGCTAATACCACTATCGGCTTTTTATATTTTGCAATATGGCCATCAAGGTTATATTCTTTCTTAAAGAAATCATACATTTCCTGTGTCTGACCATCTAAAATATATTGTCGTGATAGACGTATATCACCGCCTGCACAAAACCCTCGCTTAGTTGCGCTTTCGAGCAAAACAACATCTATTAAATCATCATTTTCAAACTCGCTTAAAGCTGCATCAATCATATTTATCATATTTAGATTAAGCGCATTTATTGCCTTTGGACGGTTTAATTGGATAAAACCTATCTTATCTTTTGAAAAAATAATTACTTCGTCGTCATTCATTTTCTTATCTTTTAAGTGCAAAATTATACATATTTGCTTTATGGCGTTTTCTTATTGGCAAAGCAATGTTATTGCAGAAAAATGTCAAATATTCATCTTAGCGGTATTGCCGCCGATTTAGCGCAAAGAAACAACCCAATTCGCATTGGCATAATTGGCTGTGGCGAAATGGGAACGGATTTGGTTACGCAAATTATGTTGATGGACGGCATAGAAATAGCCGCCATTAGCGCTCGCCGCCTACATACAGTTTTTGATGCCCTAAACATTGCTTATGGCAATAGTGAAATGGGGCAAGAAGTAAATACCCGATCGCAAATGTCAAATGCGCTTGAATTGGGCAAAATCGCTATTACCAGTGATAATGAACTCATGGTAAGCACAGAGCAAATTGATGTAATCATTGATGCAACAGGCAGGCCCGGAGTTGCCGCAGATTTCATTCTTTTAGCCATGCAGCACAACAAACATATTGTCATGATGAATGTTGAGGCTGATGTTACCATTGGGCGTTACCTTAAAGCACAGGCTGATAAGTTGGGCGTGATTTATACGCTTGGAGCAGGTGATGAGCCTTCTTCTTGTTTGGAGTTAATTGAATTTTGCTCAGCCTTGGGACTAACAATAGTTGCGGCTGGTAAGGGAAAAAATAACCCGCTTAAACATAGCGCAGTGCCTGCCGATTA
>JAJRPR010000116.1 GCA_024280655.1 Alphaproteobacteria bacterium
AAAGTGAGAATAAATCCCCCTGAAAACTCATACAGCCCATACGTGCTAAGAAATCTTTTTGCTCAATATTATCAACGCCATCTGCTGTCACTTCAACACCAATGGCACGGGCTAGCCATACAACAGCGTGGGTAATTGCTTCTGGGTCAGGAGATTGTGCTAATTGTGCAATGAAGGAGCGAGATATTTTTATGCGATCAACTTGGAATTCTTGTAATAACCTTAATGATGTAAAGCCTGTGCCAAAATCCCCTAAAGCGATACGAACTCCGTTTTCTCTAAATTTGTTCAAATTATCTATAGTAATAGTTTCAGCATTTGCGAGGGTACATTCATTAATCTCTAATTCTAAGTCATTGGGTTTAATGCCAGTTTTGTCGATAATTGAGAATAACTTATCAAAGAATTTTGGATTGCTTAATTGTGCTGAAAAAACACGAACCGCCATTATTTGCCCCGGAGTTTTTGCCCCAGCTTTACATGCCCAGCTAAGCAATAATTCGCCAACAATTTCAATTAGGCCGCAAGTTTTTGCGATGGGTAGAAAGGTCTCAGGTTCGATAGTTCCAAGTGTTGGGTGATGCCATTCTAATTTTGCCTCTACACCAATGATATCTGTTCCATTTTTGCGCACAAGATGATCAAAAACAACTCGTAATTGATTTTTATCAATAAGGGCTTTTCTAAGTTCGGTTTCTATAATTTGCCTATGTTGAACGGCTTCATTCATTTGTTCTTGATATAATTTATATTGATTGCGGCCGCCTTCTTTAGCTGCATAAAGTGCGATATCTGCTTGGCGGGTTAATTCTTCACCATTACAATCTGAATTTGAAGCAAGAGAAACTCCAATAGAAACCCCAACAAACGCTTGACCCGCTTCTAAGTTAAACGGTTTACGAATTGCTTCAACCATTCTAGAGCAAACCGCCTCTATATCATCAAGTGAAGTAACAGAACTAACAATTATAGCAAATTCATCACCACCTAAACGAGTTATAATATCTGTGCCACGTACTAGCGGTTGTAAACGTGTTGCTACTTCACAAATAAGTTCATCGCCAGCTTGATGACCAAGTGTATCATTGACTATTTTGAAGCGATCTAGGTCAAGAATTAGTAAAGCAATTTGATTGTCTTTGCTTTTAATATTACTGATTGCTTCTAGTAATGAGCTTTCAAATTTTGCACGGTTGCCTAAGCCAGTCAAAGCATCATGATAGGCTAAATGTTGGGCTTGAGTGCGTTCCTTCTCTAATTTTGCTGTAGATTGATGAAGCCTTACTACTAATAATGTTATTATAAAACTCGCAAATAGAGCGACAGCTATAAGAGCTGGCGCTACTTCTGTAAACATATTAGCACCGGGTCTATCGGGCTTCCAAAAGAAACTTGTTATTACTTGCCCTTTAAGATTTTTAATTGCTATGCTGATTTCGCCATCTGGAACTTGCTTGGCACTAGAAAAATACCCACCATTAAGCAATAAAAGCTCGTTTATCTCGGTTGCTAATTGCTCATCAAGAAATTCAACGCTTATGTGGATATATTCTTTGCCTGCTGCTTGCCCTCTAACTGATTCGCCTGAAATTATTGGCATTTGGCTAACAATAGCTGCTTTTCCTTCAACCATTGTAATATCTACAATATGAGGAACATTATAAGTATGTCCATAAGCATAGGAAGCAAGTGCTCCTTGCCAATTAATTTCTCTCAAACGTTTTGTAGTTGGCTCTAATTGGTCTCTTGAAAGTTCAAAAAATTCTGGCTCTACGGTTTTTCCATTTTTCATGGCATAGATAGAGATTAAATCTGGATTTAATAAATATGAGCGATCATGACCAAAGAATTCATTCATTCCTACGCCAAGATTTTCTGCAATCCAAGCTAAATCAAGAGTGCCTTGTACGGCATCAAGTGCCTTGTCCCATGCAGCTACATCTTCTTGCTCATTTTTTATAAGAATTTTTTGCTGGTTAAGAGTGTGTGTAACCAGCTGCATTTGACGCTTAATTGAAGCTTCGTCATTACGCTGTGCTGTCCAAATAATAAAGACAACAATAGCAGCAACAGTTACAACTACAGCCAAAATAATTGGCAATATCACCTTATAGGAGAACCGCCAATTTTCTTTTTTTGATAATATTTGCATGTATTATTGCCCAATATTTTATTCCTAAGGGCATGATAGGGTGAATTAAGTAAAATAAAGTTATCTCACAAGGATAAAATAGATTGATAGTTAATCAAATACTACTGGAAAGGTCGAGGGAGGACATTTGGGAATAATGATATCAATAAATTGAATACCACGTAGTCCTCCCTCTAAGAATGTGACCGAGGACGCAATGGTCACATTCTATTTTTGAAAAACAAAAAATTACTAACCACATTGGGGAATTTACTACAAGAAATATTTTTATAGTTTTATTGTATGCATCCTTATGAGGATATATAGTAGTATTTGCTAGGGATATTATCCCTAACTTAGAACCATTCTAAACAAATATCAAGAGTTTTTACTAAAATTTTCAGGGGACGTGAAATGAAATTGCAAATTGATAATATTGATAGAAAAATCTTAAGGCTATTGCAAATTGATAGTCGAAAGTCGGTGCAAGAAATTGGTGACAATGTGGGGCTTAGTAGTTCTGCATGTCATCGTCGTATTAAGGCTTTAGAAGATAGCGGAATAATAGAAAAATATAGGGCAGTTTTGAACGCTAGAAAACTAGGTTTTCAGATGAAGTTCTTTATTCAGATATCGCTTATTTCACAAGGTGAAGAGGCCTTAATTGCTTTTGAAAAAGCAGTTCAAAATGTGCCAGAAGTTCTTGAGTGTTTTTTAATGGCAGGGAATTCTGATTTTTTATTGCAAGTAATATGCCGTGACCAGGAAGATTTTGAACGTTTACATAAAATGTTATTAACCCGTCTTCCAAGTGTGGCTCAAGTCCAATCAAACCTATGTATTCGTGCCTTGAAAGAGGGTGGTAGCTTGCCTGTATGAAAATATATTATATTTACCTATTTAAATCATAGGGCAATCTTGAAAGTTAGCTAGCAAGTTAATCAAGTTAATAGCGAGGAAGAGCGCCTAGGAATGATGACATTGTAAAACAATGTCGGCGCTCTTCCTCTAGAAGTGCACCTGAGGACGCAGGGTTGCACTTCTATTCTGATTATTTTATCTGTTTTGATCTTGCAATAAGTTGGTCAATTATGCTTGGATCGGCCAGAGTTGATATATCCCCTAAATTATCAAAATCATTTTCAGCAATTTTGCGTAAAATCCTACGCATAATTTTTCCTGACCGTGTTTTTGGTAAATCTTGAGTAAAATGTATGTGATCTATTGTGGCGATTGGACCTATTTCTTTTCTGACCCATTGTTTGAGTTCTATTATTAATTCTTCGCTATTCTTAGCACCAGACATCAGTGAAACATAGGCATAAATACCCTGTACTTTAATATCATGGGGATAACCTACAACCGCCGCCTCGGCAACTTTTTCGTGTGCCACAAGAGCGCTTTCTATCTCGGCTGTTCCCAAGCGATGACCTGCAACATTTATCACATCATCAACTCGTCCAGTTATCCAATAATAATTATCTTCATCTCGTTTTGCGCCATCGGATGTAAAATATTTGCCTCTATAAGTTGTGAAATAAGTATCAATAAAGCGCTGATGATCATTATAAATTGTTCGTGCTTGAGCTGGCCAAGATGAGAGGATACATAGATTGCCAGATGCCGCTCCATTAAGCACATTTCCATCATTATCAACAATTTGCAGATCAATACCAAAAAACGGAAAAGTAGCAGATCCCGGCTTAAGATCTGTTGCGCCGGGTAGTGGGGTAAGTAACATGCCACCCGTTTCGGTTTGCCAATAATTATCAATAATTTGACATTGCTCATTACCAACAATTTTATAATACCATTCCCATGCTTGCGGGTTTATCGGCTCGCCTGCGGTTGCTAGAATTTTTAACGAAGAACGATCTGTCTTGGTTACATATTCATCGCCCATCGCCATTAAGGCTCGAATTGCGGTTGGCGCTGTAAAGAATTGAGTGACCTTATATTTGTCAATAATGCTCCAAAATCTAGAAGCATCGGGATAGTTTGGCACACCCTCATACATGATGGTAGTTGCGCCATTTGAAAGGGGGGCATAAAGCGTAAATGAATGACCCGTAATCCAGCCTAAATCTGCCCCACACCAATAAATATCGCCCTCATGATAGTCAAATATCACTTCAAATGCTAGACTTATATAGGTGAGATAACCGCCACTTGTATGCACAACGCCCTTTGGTTTGCCTGTTGAGCCAGAAGTATAAAGCACAAAAAGCGGATCTTCCGCATTCATAGGTTCGACTTGGCATTGATCTGAAATATCTTTGCTAATTTCGTGCCAAAAGACATCACGTCCTTCATGCCAATCTATCTCACCACCGCTATGTTTAACTACCAAAGTGGTTTTTAGAATTGGTGCTAGTTTTGCGGCTGCATCTACATTTTTCTTTAAGGGGATGACCTTGCCACCACGTCGACCTTCATCAGATGTTATCACTATATTTGATTGACAATCATTGATACGACCAGCCAAACTATCAGGTGAAAAGCCTGCAAAAACTACTGAGTGGACTGCGCCAATTCGAGCGCAAGCGAGCATAGCAAAAGCGGCTTCTGGTATCATAGGCAAATAAATAGTTACTCTATCACCCTTTTTCACCCCAAGTTTTTTTAGGGTATTTGCCCATTTATTTACTTCTAAATGTAACTGGGCATAGGTGTAGGTGCGCTGTTTTTCAGTTGGCTCATCAGGTTCCCAAATAAGCGCAATTTGATCCGCTCGTTTTTCTAAATGTCTATCAATGCAACTTGTCGTTACGTTAAGAATACCGTCCTCAAACCACTTAATATCTACTGGATCAAAACTAGCGTTTTTTATTATTGTGGGTTTTTTTATCCAATCAATACGTTTTGCCTGATCGCTCCAAAAACTATTTGGATCAGAAATAGATTGATCGTACATTTTTTTATAAAGCGCACTATCTATATAGGCGTTTTTTTTCCAAATATCTGGGATTTTATAAAGCTCTTCGCTCACCCAAGAATTCCTTTTAAATAGCTAAATATTCATGCATTAGTTCTTCATTTTCCAGCATTTCTTTAGCGGTTCCAGTGAAAACAATTTCTCCTGTATCAAGAATTGCAGCTCTATCGCTAAGGCGTACAGCAGCTACTGCGTTTTGCTCAACAATAATAGTTGTGATACCAAGCTTTTTTATGGAGAGTAGGATTTTTTCAATCTCTTGCACGATAACAGGAGCAAGACCCTCATAGGGTTCATCTAACAATAATAATTTTACATCACGAGATAGGGCACGTGCTACGGCAAGCATTTGTTGCTCGCCTCCTGAAAGAGTAGTTCCCTCTTGTTTGCGTCTTTCACCAAGGCGTGGAAAATGATCATAAACTTGCTCAAGCGTCCAACCATGACCGGGTGCGACTTGTGCTAGAGTAAGGTTTTCTTCAACCGTTAGTCCTTGAATAATACGCCTGTCTTCTGGGACGAGTTGCACACCAGCTAGCGCTGCCTCGTATGCTTTCATTTCGTGTAAAGCCTGTCCATTAAGCCAAATTTCGCCAGACTTTACTTCTGGATCATCGGCTCTAGCTATGGAGCGTAAAGTTGAACTCTTCCCAGCGCCATTGCGCCCTAAAAGAGCAAGGATTTCTCCCTCTTTTACATCAAAAGAAACACCTTGAACAATGTAACTTTCACCATAATATGCGTGCACATTATTAATTGAGAAAAACTTTTCTTCAGTTTGATTTTCATCTGTTTGGCTCATTATGACGCTTCTCCCAGATAGGCTTTTTTAACAATCGTACTGGCACGCATTTCATCGGGCGTGCCTTCTGCAATAATTCGACCACCAGCGAGAACAGAAACTTTGTCGGCAAGAGAAAAAACCACGTGCATATCATGTTCAATAATAACGATTGTTATGCCTGTTGCTTTAATATCTTTGAGTAGATCAATAGTTGTGTTGGTATCGTGGCGGGACATGCCTGCGGTTGGCTCGTCCAATAGTAAAATGCGTGGTTGTTGAATGAGGCACATTGCAAGTTCCAATCGACGTTTATGACCACGTGACAAAGTCCCTGCATGTTCCTCCATTTTATCATCTAATCCAAATTCTGTAAGGATTTTAACGGCTCTTTGGTTTATTTCTTTCTCGCTTTCAAGTGATTTTGCAAATTTTAACTTAAAAGCACCGTCACGTTTTGCAAAAGCTGAGACCATGACATTATCTATAACTGAAAGATCGATAAATATTTCAGGAGTTTGGAAAACCCTTGCCACTCCCATTTGATTAATTTCATGCGGTTTTTTGCCGGTTAAAACTTCACCATCAAGCACAACAGTTCCACGAGTTGGGGGGAGCAAGCCAACGATTACGTTTAACAATGTTGATTTGCCAGCACCGTTTGGGCCGATAATTGCGTGGGTTTTGGCTTCTTCAATCGATAGATCAACATCAGATAGAGCATGTAAACCACCAAATGTTTTATGCACATCTGCAACATGGAGAACGATGTTTTCGCTAGCTTTAGCCATTAGCCTTCTCCTTTTTCATTATCAGATGTTTGCTTTTCACTATCAGATGTTTGTTTGGGTTTTTTGTCTTTGTTATTTTTAAACATTGCGCTTATTCGGCGTACACCTTCCATAATGCCCCCTGGTAAGAACACCACAACTAATACAAACATTAGACCAAGCGTTAAATGCCAACCATCACCAACAAATTTAGAGGTAATAAGCACAACAATATCTTCAAGCCCATCAGGTAAAATTGCAAAGGAATTATGTAAAACACTTTCATTCCATGCAGAGAAAATATTTTCAAAATATTTAATAATCCAAGCGCCAATTACAGGGCCTATTAATGTACCAACACCACCAAGAATAGTCATTAGAACCAATTCGCCAGATGCAGTCCATTGCATACGCTCAGCGCCAGCAAGTGGATCGGTAATGGAAAGCAATCCACCAGCAACACCTGCATATATGCCTGAAATAACAAAGGCGGTCAGCATGTAAGGCTTGGTATTAAAGCCAGTGTAATTCATGCGGTTTTCGTTAGATTTTATTCCCTTGAGCATCATACCAAATGGCGATGATGTAATTTTTTGCGCTATGAAAAACCCTATCAATAAAATAACGGCAGTGAAATAAAATCCTGCATAGCCATTCATTGGAATGCCAAAAAGGCTTGAGGTTGGCAAAGAACTACCACGTTCAATAAACATTAAATCTATAGCTCTTGGATCTTGCACAGTAAGCTGCAACCCAGTTTCACCGTGAGTTATCGGGCTTAGAACGGAATAAGCTAATTTATAAGACATCTGGGCAAAGGCAAGGGTTAGGATTGAGAAATAAATCCCAGAACGTCTAAGTGATATATAACCTATTGCCAAAGCAAATATACCAGAGAAGAATATAGCAAAAATAGTGCTAAAAGTGGGTTCATTGATAATAGTTTGAACGACCAGACCGCTGCGTACGATCCGACACCTAAAAAGGCAGCATGACCAAAGCTTAGATATCCAGTTAGACCAAATAATATATTATAGCCAACTGCGAGCAGAGCATAGATGGTCAATTTTTGCAGTAGGCCGGGATAAGACGCTCCTAACGGGCTTAGCCAAATTGGCATTGTAAGTACGACTATTGCAAAAAGCACAAAAGTAATGGCATCTTTTTTTGGAATATTAAACATACTAATTCTCCATCATGCCACGTTTGCCAAATAAGCCACGAGGACGCACTAATAAGACAATAACTGCAATAAGATATATAATGATTTGGTCAATCCCTGGTATAATATCTTTCACCTCAGTCATTGAAGCAAGAGATTGCAACACCCCTAGCATAAAGCCAGCTAATACTGCGCCCGGTAATGAGCCCATGCCACCAACCACCACAACGATGAATGTAAGAACCAGAAAATCCATGCCGATTGTATAATCGGGTGGTAGGATCGGAGTGTACATCACTCCTGCAAAACCTGTCACAATCGCAGCAATACCAAACATTATGGTAAAGCGCTTATCGATATTTATGCCAAGCATAGAGACAGTTTCCCTATCGGACATGCCTGCTCGAACTACCAAACCAAAAGTTGTAAATTTCAAAAATGCAAATACTGACGCAATTACACTAAGGGAGAAGAATAAATATACTAACCGCCAAATTGGGTAGGTAATTGTATTTTTAGCCATGCCAACCATCACACCTAACTCAGCAACACCTTGTAGGCTTTGTGGTATTGGTTGCGGGTTGGGGTTTGCACCAAAAAAAGTTCTGACAATTTCTTGCAAAACTATTGCTAAACCAAATGTTACTAATATTTGCTCGGCGTGCGGGCGTTTATAAAAATGCTTAATAATTCCTCGCTCCATAGCAATGCCGAGAAGCAACATTACTGGAATTGCCAGTAATAGCGAGAAGGGCACGGAATAATCTATTAATACATTACCAAAATCACCAAACCATTGCTGAGCATAAGGCGTGCGAATTTCAAGAGGTGTTCCCCAAGGGCTTAATTCGGTTTTGCTTAGTACAACTTGCTCAAGGGTGATGAGTTTGCGAAAAGTAACGGCACAAAAAGCGCCAATCATAAATAGAGCGCCATGGGCAAAATTAACAACGCCCAAAGTGCCAAAAACTAGGGTAAGACCCAATGCGATAAGTGCATAAGCACCGCCTTTATCCAAGCCGTTTAAGACCTGTAATATTATCGCTTCCATTTTGGCACCCCCTAAAAAATTACAATGTTATATTTCATACTATCGGGGCAATTAATATCGCCCCGATAATTATTAGTCTTAGGATTAGTTTTTAAGAAACTTCGTATGGTCCGAGTTCGCCACCAAAGATAGAAGCATCATACTCAACTTGAGCACGAGGAACTTCTTGCACAACTTCAAGAAGATCAAATTGTGAAGTTGGGTTAGCATTACCCCTCACAACAAGAACGTCTTTGAAGCACTGGTGATCTTCAGCGCGATATTCAGTTGGACCATTGCCCATGCCGTCAAACAGATGCCCTTCAAGCGCCCTAATAACTTCAGGCGGATAAAGAGTGCCAGCACGCTCACATGCATCAGCATAAAGCAATGTTTGCACATAACATGTATGGGCTGCCATTGATGGCGGGAAGCCATATTCAGCACCAAATGATTTAACAAATGCTTTTGATCCTTCATCTTGTAATGACCAGTTCCAGTTGGTAGAACCAAGAATGCCTTTAATATTATCACCAGCACCCTGCGCCATAAGGCGAGAGAATAATGGCACAACAATTTCGATATTTTTGCCATTTTTCTGACGATCACGAAGACCAAACTGAATAGATTGCGTCAATGAGTTGACCATGTCTTTACCATAGTGGTTCAGAATAACCACATCAGCACCAGAGTTTAGAATTGGTGTGATATATTGAGAAAAGTCACCTTGGCCAACAGGCGTAAGTACGGTTTTTTCAGTTTTCCAACCAATAGCTTCGGTCGCATCTTTAATCGCTCTTTGTTGCGTATAACCCCAGTTATAATCAGATGTTAAGTGATAAGCGACACGATCAGAGCCATATTCGTCCTTAAGCACAGGAGCTAGTGCAGCACCAGTCATATAGGTATTAAAGAAATGTCTAAAGCCATAACGCTTTTTATCTTTACCTGTTGTGTCATCAGAGTGAGTGAGGCCTGCCATAAAGATTGTGCCCATTTCTTGGCAAAGCGCTTGCACAGCAACCGCCACACCAGAAGACGAACCACCAGTAATGATTAAAGCACCATCACGTTCAATCATACGACGAGCGCTATCACGAGCGGCATCTGACTTGGTTTGAGTGTCACCAGTAACATAAGTAACCTTTTGACCAAGAATACCGTTACCTTTAAGGTTAGACGGTTGCATAGTATTTAACATACCGCCATCACCTTCGCCATTTAGATGTTTAACGGCAAGCGTATAGGCACGCAATTCGTCAGCACCCTCATCAGAATAGGGACCAGTTTGTGGAACATTAAAACCAAGAATAACATCACCGCCCTTAGGGTCATTGCGGAACTCTTGCGCCCATGCGCCTTTCGTAAAAATTGTAGGTGCTACACCAGCAGTAATAATACCAGCCGTTGCTCCCTTTAGCACTTTACGACGATTAACGCCGTTTTTAATATTGCTCATTGTTTTCCTCCTTTAGGAATGATGAGGGCTACATCATTTATGACGCAATCCTCCAGAAGTAATCTTATTATTAGTTTGAAAATGATTGCAATAGAGCATTGTAATTATTATAAAATCTTGTAAATAATTGAACTATAGGGTAGTTATTTTTGTAAATTATTTGACAAGGTGAAATTAACATGCGTGCTCCAATAGGCTTTAGAATACGTAACCAACGGAAAATATTGAGTGTTTCTCAGGTTAATTTGGCTAAAATAATCGGCATATCGCCAAGCTATCTTAACTTGATTGAGGCATCAAAGCGTGATGTGGGTGGTCTTTTATTGCAAAAAATTGCTAAAGCGCTAGAAATGGAGCTTCATCTTTTAAGTGGTGAGGGCGAGCAAAGGCTTATTTCAGATATTGAGGAATTGCTTGCCGATGCAATTATTAAGGGATTTGATTTAAGCGCTAAAGAGATAAGAGAATTTGTTGCGCAATTTCCAGATTTGGCTGCAGTTTTAATTAGAATATATCGCTCTTATATTGATGCAAATGCTAATATTGAGGCCTATGTTAATCGCTTAGAATCTGATCCGCTTTTTTCTGAACTATTGCACCAAGTGCTTAGTAAAATAACTGCAATCCACTCTAGTGCTGAAATTTTGCAAAATGTTTCTGATCTTTCTGATGAGGAAGAGAAGAAGTTTTTACGCTCGATTGGGCAATATTCAAATAACCTATCTGATGTGGCGCAAAATCTAATTGGGCATTTTGATCAAAGCACACAATTACGCAAAACTGTTACTCCAGTTCGTGAACTTGATGATTTAATTATTGCTGAGAAAAATTATTTCCCAGTACTTGAGGATAGGGCGCAGGTTTTACACAAAGAAATAGCTAAAAATGCAGTGATGAATGAAGCTGCCCTTCGTTATAGTTTGAAGGAAAGATTTGATATTAAAGTTGAAGAGGCTTGGCTGCCAGATAGTTCTAAAAAGAATTTTTTTAGACACCATTATTTTGATGAAGAAAAAAAAACTATGTTTTTTCAAGGCTCAACCAGATCAGCTACACGTCAATTTCAATTAGCAAGTCTTTATGGTCGCCTAGCTGAGAATGATTTATTAAATGCTCTAGCAAATGACGAAAGATTAACATCTTATAGCGCTAAAAATTTGGCGCTTAGATCTTTCTCTAATTATTTAGCTAGCGCCATAATATTTCCCTATGATCAGATTTTAGAGGACGCAAATAAAAGCAATTATGATATTGATTATTTAGTGCAAAAATATGCAACAAGTTTTGAGCAAGTGGCGCATCGTCTTGTAACTTTAAGAAAAAAAGATAATTCAGGAATTGCTTTTGGATTTTTACGCTCAGACCCTGCTGGCCGATTGACCAAACATTTTCCGCTTGAGGGGTTGTTATTACCTAGTTCTGGTCATGCTTGCCCCTTGTGGGCAATATATAAAGCCTTTCAAACAGGCTCTCAAACAGTTCGTCAGATTGTAAGATTTTCAGATGGTTCTCGTTATTTATTTATTGCAAAAACCGTTACTAAGCGTTTAGCGACCTTTAAGGAACAGAGGTTTTATTCATCTGTAATGTTGGCGTGCGAAATATCTGATGCAAGGGACACGATTTATGCTCGTGGTTTAGATCTTAGTGATGAACAAGCTGATATATTGGTTGGGGCAGCTTGCCGCTTATGCGTGTTAGATGACTGTGTTCATCGCCAAGAAGAAGCTCTTTATCCAAATCAAATGATGTAATGAAATAAATTACTTGGTTCTGTTGCTGGTTTGTTGTTTAATCGGTTTTAGGTAAAAGGAGGGGGCTTTTGAGCGTTGATGTTCTTATAGCAGAAGATGAGCCGGGGATTTTAGAATCTTTGGAATTTATTCTTAAACGTGCTGGTTTTTCAGTTAGTTCTGTAACTGATGGCGAGGCGGCGCTTGAAACTATTAAGGTGCTAAAACCTAAAATGATGGTTTTAGACGTTATGTTACCTAAACTATCTGGTTTTGAAGTGCTAAAACGCTTGCGTGCCAATGAGCAAACTAGAAATCTGCCAGTGCTAATTTTAACCGCTAAGGGGCAAAGGCAAGATAAAAAGCAGGCAGAAGAATTTGGTGCTAATGCTTTTATTACAAAACCCTATGCCAATGATGACGTTATTGATGGGGTTAGGCAATTATTGAATTTAGCTGGTTTTTATGATCAGCAAAATAAAGAAGTTGATAATGAGCAATCGTAGAAAAATAGAAAATGGAGCGTTAGCACTTTCTATCTTTGGGGCAATTTTAATTGTGCCGCCATTGCTAAATGTTTTTAATGTAGAGGTGCTAATATTTGGTGCACCACTTATAATTATTTATCTATTTTCGCTTTGGATATTATTGATAATTGCGACATTTTTTCTCTCAAGACATCTCTCCGATAGCCCTACTTTAGAGCAGAATAATGATGGTTTTGAAGCTGGTGATATTGAAGGCGAGAATTAATGTTATCAGCTAATTTTGTGATATTTATAGCTGATGCTTATATTTTCTTATTGTTCATTTTGGCATATTTTAGCGATAGAAGCCAAAAAATGGGTAAGAAGAGTTTTCTTAATTCACCCCTAGTCTATACGCTTTCAATTTCGGTTTATGCAACTTCTTGGACTTTTTATGGGGCGGTTGGCTCCGCAGCTCGAAATGGTTTAGAATTTTTAGCAATATATCTTGGGCCAACTCTTGTCTTTGTTGGTTGGTGGTTTATTTTACGCAAACTCGTGCGCATTGGACGTGAGCAACGAATAACCTCCATTGCTGATTTATTATCGTCAAGATTTGGTAAATCAAATAGGCTTGGTGTGTTGGTTACATTAATCGCGGTGATTGGCACTACGCCATATATTGCTCTGCAATTAAAGGCTATAACTAATTCTATTCAGGTGATTTCAGCTAGCAATAATTCTGGTGCAATAAGTGGGTTTGATGATGTAACATTAGCACTTGGTATTGCCGCTTTAATGGCGCTATTTACTATCTTTTTTGGAACAAGAAATGTTGATGCTAATGAGCAACATCATGGTGTTGTGGCAGCGATTGCATTTGAGGCGATTGTCAAATTAGTGGCGTTTATTGCGGTTGGAATTTTTGTTGTGTTTTTTGTTGGCGGCGGATTGGGCAATATTTTTGCAAAAGCCAATGAAGCTGGAATAGATATATATAGGGCGGATAGTTTTGGCCCACGCTGGATTGCAATATTGTTTCTCTCGGCGGCGGCAATCTTGTGTCTGCCACGTCAGTTTCAAATAACGGTTGTTGAGAATTCTAATGAGGGACATTTAAGAACTGCTGGCTGGGCGTTTCCTGCCTATTTGTTTTTGATGAGCTTGTTCACTATCCCGATAGCGCTTTATGGTTTAACAGCATTACCAGAAGGCTCTAACCCCGATATGTTTGTGCTTACTTTGCCTTTAGCTGAGGGCAATACATCATTAGCATTATTTGCCTTCATTGGTGGATTTTCTAGCGCCACATCAATGATTATTATCGCAACCATT
>JAJRPR010000117.1 GCA_024280655.1 Alphaproteobacteria bacterium
CACCGCCGCTAAACCAACCAAAGAGTGAAACGCTGCAACTAATTGCGGCATGGCAGTCATCGCAATGCGCTTTGCCATAACCGCACCGATTGTACCACCAATAGCTATGCCGCCAATTATCAGCGCCCATGAAGTAATGTCTGTAACATTAGCAACAGCTAATGTAGTTACAATAGCGATTAACATACCAATCATGCCAAACATATTGCCCTGCCGGGCACTAGCTGGACTTGATAAGCCACGAAGCGCCAAAATGAATAAAACCCCTGCAATCAGATAAAGCAGGGCTGCTAAACTTGCTGAAATCATTTTTTGCTATCCTTTTTCTTATACATTGAGAGCATTCGGTGAGTTACCAAAAAACCGCCAAAAATATTTATTGATGCTAGGATTAACGCCACAAAGCCAAAGGCTTTAGAAGCCCAATTTCCGCCATCAATTAGCGAAACTCCAACTGCCAATAATGCCCCAACCACAATCACCGAAGAAATTGCGTTCGTTACGCTCATTAGCGGAGTGTGCAAAGCTGGCGTTACCGACCAAACAACAAAATATCCAACAAATATCGCAAGTACGAAAATTGATAATTGGAAAACAAACGGATCTATTTGTTCCATTATTTAGCTCCCTTTATTTTTTGGCTTTTTTTAGCTGTTAATTCTTTATGAGATTTCAACTTAGTTTTTTTAACTGCTGGTTTTTTTGCAATTACTTTCTTAGCAGGCGACTTTTTGGCAGGTGATTTTTTAGTTGCCGCTTTTTTCACAGCAGGCTTTTTCGCTACAGCTTTTTTAAGCGCCTCATGCACAATCTTGCCATTCCGAGTGAGGTTAGTTGCCATAACTAACTCATCGGCATAATCAACATTAAGCGCCTTTTTTTCCTTATCAAACATGGTTTCTAAAAACGCAAACAAATTACGTGCATAAAGCGATGATGCACTATTTGCTACCCTGCCCGCCATATTGGCATAACCAATAATGCTAACTCCCTTATGTTCAATAATTTCATCTTTTTTGCTAAGTTCGCAATTTCCACCACGCTCAGTTGCCAAATCAACAATAATTGAGCCAGCACCCATGCTCTCAAGCATTTTCTTAGTTACCAAAATTGGCGCATTACGACCCGGAATAAGAGCTGTCGTTATAACAATATCTTGTTTGGTAATATGTTTTGCAGTTAGTTCAGCTTGTAATTTCTGATAGTCCTTGCTCATGGCTTTTGCATAACCACCAGAAGTTTCTGCTTGTTTGAATTCCTCGTTTTCAACCGCAATAAATTTACCACCCAAAGACTGAACCTGTTCTTTTGCCGCTGGGCGCACATCATTAGCAGAAACAACCGCCCCCAAACGCCTAGCGGTAGCAATCGCCTGCAATCCTGCAACCCCAGCCCCCATGACAAACACTTTAGCAGGGCGAATTGTGCCAGCCGCCGTCATCATCATCGGAAACGCTTTATCAAAAACAGCTGCCGCTTCAATTACGGATTGATAACCAGCAAGGTTAGCTTGTGAAGAGAGAACGTCCATCACCTGCGCCCGAGTAATACGAGGCATCAATTCCATCGCAAAAAGATTTACGCCCTTTTTCGCCAAAGCAGAAATATCACGCTCATTGCCAAACGGATCCATCATACCAATAATTAATGCGCCTTTAGCAACACCCACAAGACTATTTGCTTTTGGACGGCGAACACCAAGCACAACATCAGCACCCTTAAGTGTGCTAGCAGCATTAGCGCAAATTTTAGCCCCTGCCTCTTTATATTCAGCATCAGGAAATTTAGAACTTTCTCCTGCACCTTTCTCTATAAATACACTAGCCCCAAGCTCGATTAGTTTTTTAACGGTTTCAGGCGTAGCACCAACTCGGGTTTCATGCAGCTCACGCTCTTTTAATATAGCAACTTTCATTATACACTCTCATAATAAATGAAATTAAAACCAACGCCTGTTTTAGCAAATTGTCAAGTTTGAACTGTTAATCCGATAAGTTTTCCAACTCATCAATCATTCCTTCAATCATATTAAGGCCAAGCGACCAGAAATCCTTATCACTGGCATCAAGCCCAAATGGTTTTAATAATTCTGAATGATGTTTTGATCCGCCAGCTGCTAATAGTTCAAGATATTTTTCAGCAAAACCGTTTGGATTTTCTTGATATTTTGCATAAAGCGAATTTACTAGGCAGTCGCCAAACGCATAGGCATAGACATAAAAAGGCGAGTGAATAAAATGCGGAATATAAGCCCAAAAGCTTTCATACCCCTCATTTAATATAACCCCATCACCAAGACTTTCTTTTGAAACTTCAAGCCACATTGCATCAATTTGCTCAACCTTTAATTCGCCTTTGCGCCTTGCTGTATGTACCTTTCGCTCAAAACTATAAAAAGCAATTTGGCGCACCACCGTGTTGAGCATATCCTCAACTTTTTGACTAAGCATAGTAAAGCGCTGTTTTTTGTCTTTTGCATTTTCAAGCAATGCCTGAAAGGTTAGCATTTCACCAAACACACTTGCCGTTTCAGCCAAAGTTAGCGGCGTTGAAGCCATTAACGCACCTTGAGAAGCGGCTAATCTTTGATGTACTCCATGCCCCAATTCATGCGCTAATGTCATAACATCACGAGGCTTGCCTAAATAATTTAACATGAGATATGGGTGGGCGCTTGGTACGGTTGGGTGCGCAAAAGCTCCGGGGGATTTGCCCTGTTTTACTTCTGCATCAATCCAGCCAGAATTAAAAAACGGATTGGCTAATTCTGCTAATTCTGGCGAAAAATCACCATAAGCATCAAGCACAATTTTTGTAGCACTATCCCAATCATAAAGTTGTTCTTCGCTAGTTGGCAGTGGCGCATTTCTATCCCATGCCTCAAGCTGTTCCTTGCCAAGCCATTTCGCTTTCCTTTTATAATAGCGGTGCGAAAGACGTGGATAAGCTTGGCGCACTGCTTGCTCAAGCGCATCAACCACCTCACGCTCCACCGAATTTGCCAAATGCCGACTATCAGCAATATCTTCAAATTTACGCCAGCGATCCGATATTTCCTTATCTTTAGCCAACACATTAGTAATATGCGTGAACAGCCGTTGGTTTTCTTTGAGCGTTGTAACAATCGCCTTAAAACCACTTTTGCGTTTTTTCTCGTCCCTATCGGTGAGTAAATTAAGCGTAGCTTCAAGCCCTAAACTCTCGCCTGCTACATCGAATTTAAGCGAAGCCATAGTTTCATCAAACAAGCGATTCCAGGCAGTTCGCCCCGTCACAGATTTATCATGAAATAGCTCCTCAATGCGCTCTTCTAATTGATAGGGTTTGCTTTTGCGCAATTCCTTAAACCAATATCTATAACGAGCTAATTCTTTATCTTTATTAAGCGCCGCCTCAAGCACGTCCTCATCAATTTGATTTAATTCAAGCGAAAAGAATATTAAATTAGTTGAAAGATTAGTAAGTGCCTCTTGGCAATCACCCATAAATTTTGCTCGATTTGCATCATCGGTTTTTTGCGCATAGTTAAGAAAAGCAAACGAGCCTAACCTGCCAGTTAAATCGCTTAAGCCTTCATAAGATTTAATCGCCTCAAGCAACAATCCCGCCTTAGCCAAATCCTCAAGCTTATTTTTATAATTTTCTTCAAAACTCTTAGCCTTAGATTTCGCTCTGTCTAAATCTTGCTTAAACTCTAAACTATCAATCCCACTATATAAATCGCTTAAATCCCACTGAGGTAAATCACCAAACTGATTATTCTTTTCTTTTTGCATTACTAACTCTCTTTTGAAATTGTCTAAAGGTTCACAAAAACCATTATACTAAAATAAAACACTCTGCAATATATTAGATTATTCTAATATAAAAAATATCCCTAATAAAAAATTTATTTTTATAATTAAAACCCTGTTAATTGCCTTGAGTTAAACTGCCCCAAAACTAGACATGTAGATTTATAAATATTGTTGAGTAACAGGGATATTTCAGGGTAGTAAATGACAAAAGTTCTTATAGTAGATGATGAACCAACTCAACTTAAGCTTACACAAAAAATGGCCGAAAAGGCTGGTTTTGATACTATTACTGCCGATAATGGCTATGAAGCCCTTTCAATTTTAAGAACAGATAAAACCATTCGTGCAATGATATTAGACCTTATCATGCCAGGCCTTGATGGAATGGGCGTTCTTGAAACTATGCGCAAAGAAGATATTAGCGTGCCAGTAATTGTGCAAACTGCTAATTCTTCGATGGAAACCATTATTACTGCCATGCGCTTTGGTGCTGTTGATTATTTTGTAAAACCCGTTGCAGTTGAGCGCATTACAATTTCTTTGCAAAACGCTATTAAACTTGAGCATTTAGAAAATTGCATAAGAAATGAGAGAACACGCCGTGCTGGTACTTTCTCAACTAATGATATTATTACAAAAAGCCCCGAAATGGTTAGGGTAATAAATCTAATTAATAAGGCTGCAAAAAACTCCATTCCTATTTTAATAGAAGGGGAAACGGGAGTTGGCAAAGAGATGGTAGCACGTGCTATTCAAGGATCGGGCGATCGTCGTGGTAAGGCATTCATTAGTGTAAATTGCGGCGCAATTCCTAAAGACCAAATTGAGGCAATTCTTTTTGGTCATATCAAAGGTGCTTTCCCAAAAGCAACAACTGATCTTAAGGGTAAGTTTGAGCAGGCCAATGGCGGTACTATTTTTCTTGAAGAAATTGGTGAATTACCAACCTCTTCCCAAATAAAATTATTAAATGTCATTCAAAACGGCGAAATTGAACCTATTGGCTCATCAAAGACCAAAAAAATTAACGTTCGAGTGATTTCATCAACCAATAAACGTTTGTTAAACCTCACTCAATCAGGCTTATTTCGTGAGGATCTTTTTTATTCACTTAATATTTTTCCAATTTATGTTCCCCCCCTTCGTGATAGAAAAGAAGACATCATACCATTAACCGAACATTTCATCGCTCGTTTTGGCGCTGAATCTGGCTTACGCATTCATGGTATTTCTAAAAACACTATAAAAATGTTGCAAGATTTTAATTGGCCAAACAATATCAGACAATTAGAAAACTGCGTATTTCGTGCTTTAGTTTTGGCTGAAGGGGCTTATTTGCGTCAAGTTGACTTCCCGCAAATTAACTTAAACGCCTCCTCACGTGAGCAACTCCGCCTTGCGACAAGAGCACAAGGCGCAAAAGACAAACCAATTCATATTGACGATACATCACTCATTTTAGAAGAAAATGACATCGTTCCTCCTATACCTGAGAGATTTTTAAGCGAAAATGGAGAAATAACTCCGCTCGCAGAACTTGAAAAACAACTAATAATTTTTGCTCTTGAGAAGTATAAAGGCCATATGTCGCAAATTGCCCGTTCCTTAAAAATTGGACGCTCAACCCTATATAGAAAACTTAAAGAATATGGGCTTGAAGAGCAGGACGAGAAAACCGCTGCATAACAAAGTGCTTTTTATATAAAATTTCACCCTGTATTTAGGTGAAAATATTATTTTTCCTAAATACTTTACTAGACATATAGTTCTAATTAATTATAACCATCAAACTGCCTTGCTTATGCCGTGATTTATGTTCACATAAATTAGCAGGAAAATATATTTGGCTGGCATATAAATTGTGAATGTAATAATAATTTAGCTTGTTGTTAACAAAGTCTAAATTATGCCAATGTTAATATTTAATTATATTTAATAAGCGGTTTTAGGGGAAGATAAAAGGTGCAAATTTTAGCAATTCAGCGAAAATATTTACGCCCATTTTTTGCCTGTTTTTTGGCTTTTATAACTATTTTGTTAGCAGCAGTTTCTCCTGCCAATGCTTCAAGAGATACCCGTAGCCTTTATATTTATTATTCTAGCACCAAAGAAACTGCCAAAATCACTTTCAAGCGCAATGGTCGTTATGATAAGAAGGGACTTACCCAACTCAATCAATTATTACGTGATTGGCGCCGCAATGAGCCAACAAATATGGATCCAACCTTGTTTGATTTAGTTTGGGAAGTCTATAAAGAAAGTGGAGCAACTGGTCCTATTCATGTTGTTTCAGCATATCGTTCCCCTAAAACTAACGAAATGTTGCGCTCAAGATCAAGGGCCGTAGCAAGAAGTTCTCGCCACACCACAGGACAAGCTTTAGATTTTTTTATTCCTGGAATATCCACCAAGAAATTACGTGAAATAGCCCTGAAAAAACAAGTTGGCGGTGTTGGTTATTACCCCGCAGCCA
>JAJRPR010000118.1 GCA_024280655.1 Alphaproteobacteria bacterium
ACTAACATCTTGCGGCAAAATAACGGGTAGTTGCTCTTTTGGAACAGGAACAATTCCACATTGATCGCAATGAATAATTGGAATTGGGCAGCCCCAATAACGTTGGCGAGATATGCCCCAATCACGAAGTTTATAATTAGTTTCTCTCGTTGCTTGGGCTTTGCCCCCTATTGCACGGGCTTCTAATTCATTAGCAACTTGCTCTTTTGCATCATTAATTGAGAGGGAATTAAGCTCGTTTGAATTAAATAATGTTCCTGATCCAGTATATGCCTTATCAGTTATTGAGAAATCATTCTCATTCTCGTCAGCTGGTAGAATAACAGGAATGACAGGTAATTTATATTTATTGGCGAAATCAAGATCACGTTGATCGTGCGCTGGGCAACCAAAAATTGCACCTGTACCATAATCTATTAAAACAAAATTTGCGACATAGATGGGTAATGTCTTATCTTTTAATAGCGGATGTTTCACGTGAATCGATAAATCAAAGCCACGCTTTTCAGCTTTTTCAATATCTTGTGTTGAAGTGCCTTGTTTTTTGCAATCAGCAACAAAGGCACTAAGCGCTTTATTATCTTTCATTAGGTTTTCGCACAATGGGTGGTCTGGCGACAGGGCAATGAAAGAAGCGCCATATATAGTGTCCGCTCGTGTGGTGAAAACCTCTATGGCTTTATTTGTAGTTTTTTCATTTGGCTCTATTTCAAAAAGAATACGCAGCCCTTCAGATTTACCAATCCAGTTGCGTTGCATTGTTCGCACTTTCTCTGGCCAATCTGTCAAACCATCAAGCGCCTCTAATAGGTCTTGAGCATAATCCTTAATCTTAAATGCCCATTGATTAAGATCACGTTGTTCAACAACAGCGCCAGAGCGCCAAGCCTTGCCATCAATCACTTGCTCGTTCGCTAGAACTGTTTGATCTATTGGATCCCAATTAACTTTGGATTTGCGGCGATAAACTAGTCCTTCCTCGAGCATATCAAGAAAAAGAATTTGTTGCATGTGGTAATAATTTTCATCGCAAGTGGCAAATTCTCTTGACCAGTCAATGCTAAGACCCATTGATTTAAGTTGCTTGCGCATATTATCAATATTTTTATATGTCCATTCTTTTGGGTGGACTTTATGTTTTATAGCAGCGTTTTCTGCAGGTAATCCAAATGCGTCCCAACCCATTGGGTGAAGGACGTGTTTCCCCTTTGCTCTTTGATAGCGGGCAACAACATCGCCAAGCGCATAATTTCTTACGTGCCCCATATGAATGCGCCCAGATGGATAGGGGAACATTTCTAACACATAATAATTTTCACGAGTGTCATCTAAATCGCAATTAAAGGTTTTTTGCTGTTGCCAAATTTTTTGCCAATAGGGCTCTTTTTCACGTGGGTTATAGCGCTCAAAATTGTTATTATTCACTATGAATTAATCCTGATGATTTGAAACTAAAAATGATGTATAAACTAGTTTATTCTATCAATATAGCATTTTCTAAATTCAATTATGCTAATTGAATTACGCTGGCTTCGCCGTACACCGCACCCGCTATCGCTCATACGGTGATAGCATTTGGCATTGAAAATGCTAAATGCTATAAATAAGAATATATATTCATTTAAGAAAGTGCAAGATGTCAAAGCAAGAAATAAGTGCTGTTAGTAAGCTAAAAGAAATAGAAATAAAAATTGGCAAGGCAAAAAATAGAATAGTAGCTTATGATGGTGAACCTATTAGTCCAACTTTAATTTGTGTTAGTAAAAACTTTTCTGCAGATGATATTGTTCCGCTCTTAAAAGCAGGGCAGCGAGTATTTGGAGAAAACCGTGTGCAAGAGGCGCAAAGTAAATGGCCAGCACTAAAACAACAATATAATGATGTTGCTTTGCATTTAATTGGCCCATTGCAAACAAATAAGGTTCGTGATGTTATTAAATTATTTGATGTGATTGAAAGCGTTGATAGAGAAAAACTGGCAAAAAAATTACGTGCTGAAATGGATTTAGCTGGCAAAGAATTGCCATGCTGTGTGCAGGTGAATATTGGGCAGGAGGAGCAAAAAGCAGGAATTGCACCAGAGCAAACAATAGAACTTGTTAAAAAATGTCAAAATGAATATGGTCTAAATATTGTTGGGTTAATGTGTATTCCACCATTTGATGAAGCACCGGGCCCATATTTCGCCATGTTAGCCAGTTTGGCACAAAAGGCTAATGTGAGATATTTATCTATGGGCATGAGCAAGGACTATGAGGTTGCTATTATGATGGGGGCAACCCATGTTAGAATTGGAACTGCATTGTTTGGTAAAAGAGATGTAAATTGACTTAATGGCTTTAATGTTCAATTCTAATCACTATCATTTGATTGGAGTTAATGATCTGTCGGGGTAAGAATGTATTTGCTAGGGTTAGTAAAGGTAATCAGTCTTAACGGAAGAAGCCATAGCTGTGGTAGCATGGAAAAAGAATAAATGGCGGGGGTGTCGGGGTCGGGAGCAAAGCGACCAACGGCGACAAAAGTATAAAGAGGGAAAGCCCTCCTACGCACCTAATGGTGCTATGGCGCGGCATAAGCAATTCTAAAGTTCGCAAAGCGAACTAAGAAGTGCTAATGGCGGGGGTGCCGGGGACGGGAGCAAAGCGACCAACGGCGGCAAGAATAAAGAGAAAAAAGCGAAAGATATTATGAACAAACGTAAAATATTAATTATTGATGATGAAGAAGAGTTACGCAAAAATCTAGCAGAACAGCTTGATTTTTATGAAGAGTTTGAAACCTCTGAAGCGCATAATGCAATAACAGCACTTGATATGGTTAAAGACACTCACTTTGATTTGTTAATATTAGATGTTGGTTTGCCCGACATGGATGGGCGTGAAGCTATTAAAATATTACGGCGTGAGGGGTTTAATAGTCCTATTGTGCTTTTAACTGGTCATGTTAGCGATGCAGATGAAGTTTTGGGGCTTGATGCTGGGGCCAATGATTATGTAACAAAACCTTTTCGGTTTTCTGTTTTGTTGGCTAGAATTCGCTCGGCTTTACGTCAGTTTGATCAAAGTGAAGGTGTTATGTATAATATTGGGCAATATTGTTTTATGCCAGCACAAAAAATATTAGTGGCAGATGATGGTATTAAAATACGACTGACTGATAAAGAAACATCAATTATGAAATATCTTTATCGTGCAGGTAGGAAAACCGTGTCAAAAGAAGAATTATTAAAAGAGGTTTGGGGTTATAATAATCGAGTAACAACTCATACTCTTGAAACGCATATATATCGCTTACGACAAAAAATAGAACATGATCCTGCAAATGTGCGCTTGCTTGTTACCCAAGAAGGAGGTTATCTTCTTGTACCGTAGGTCTAAAGATAAAGTCCTAATTGGTGAGTTTTTGTGATTAATATATATTTTTGGGGCATTGATATAATATGGGGTTAGATAATATTGATGCAATAATTGCTGATGTAGAGTTTTTTTCTATTTGTAATGATGAGCAAATTAAGCTTTTGGCTTTTTCAAGCGAAAGGCGGCACTATAGTGCTAGAGAAATTATTGCAAAGGATAATATTGGGGTTGATGGAGCCTATATTATTAATCAGGGAACGGTTCTTATAAATGATGACCAAGAATTAGATAAAAAATCATATTTTATCTCTGGGCCTAATAAGCTTGTAGGTGAGAGAAGCTTATTGCTAAATCGTCCATTACGCTCAACTATTATTGCTAGTGATAATGTTGATGCGCTATTTGTGCCGCATAAAGCATTTTTTAAATTATTGCGACAATATCCAGAAATTGCAGCCTTAATTGTCAAAAGGGTTGAGGCAAGTTTGGATAATTATTTACGCTCGCTTGATAGTTTTCGCTAGTTATAGTTTTTAGAAATCATTCAAATGTTGCAATTAATGGCACGTGATCTGAGGGTTTTTCCTTCCAGCCTCTTGCTTCTCTTATAATTTTTACAACTGTTGAAAGTTCTGCAACATCAGGGCTTGCCCAAATATGATCGAGCCGACGACCTTTATCCGCTTTATCCCAATCTTTAGCACGATAAGACCACCAAGAATAAAGTCTTTCGCTAGTTGGAATGTGTTTACGAATAATATCAACCCAATTTCCTCTATCACGTAATTTGTTTAGAAGATCTATTTCTTGTGGGGTGTGACTGACAACTTTGAGTAATTGCTTGTGAGACCACACATCATTTTCATGCGGGGCGATATTAAAATCACCAACAATTATTTGATTTTTTCTAAAATCAGGCTCATCAAACCAGCTTTGCATTTCTGAATAAACATCTAATTTATGCGCAAATTTAGGGTTTATCTCTCTATCAGCCTCATCTCCGCCTGCTGGAATATAAAAATTATGAATAGTGATATTGCGAGATTTATACGAGATATTTGCGCTTATATGGCGAGATTGCTCGATATTACAAAATGTTCTCTTGTTGATATTATTTAGTGGCAGGCGTGATAATAGAGCAACTCCGTGATAGGATTTTTGCCCGTTTATTGCTTGATATTGATAACCTGCATTGGCAAAAAATTCAGCAGGGAAATGATCATTAGTGCATTTGATTTCTTGTAGTGCGAGAATATCTGGCTTGGTGTCACTAAGAAACTTAACAACCATTTCGCGCCGCAAGCGAACGGAATTAATGTTCCAAGTGGCAAATGTGATTGGCATGATAATAAACCTTATTTTCTTTTAGCGCCATATTGAGCTGGAATATAAAAATAGGCTTTAGGTATAATAAGATTTTTTTGTACATCATAGAGGGAAAATGTAAGTTGTGCACCGCTTGGTTCGGTCAACACCCATTGCACAAGGTCTTTTGTTTCGATTTCAAATATTAGTGCAACTTTGACAGTACCTATTTGCGTTTCATCTACTATTGTAATTGCAATATAATCCTCTGAAGCAGTAACTTCAGTAATATTTGCATCAAGTAGGTTTATTTTTTCATTTAAGAAAATGCGTAAAGGTATTTGATCTTGAGGATAGGCAAATTTAGTTTCCTCACGCCTATCAATAACATAAAAACCACGCCCTATTGAGATAATTTCTTCACGTGATGGAGGGGCATAGCGAAAGCGAATTTTATCTGGGCGATCAAGATAAAATGTTCCCTCAGTGCGTGCGCCACTTGAATCAATTTGTAAGAACTTTCCAACCATAGTTTTAATATCAGAATTATATTGGCTTATTTCATTGATAAGATCTATTTGTTCTTGTGTTAATGTCGGAGTTAATGGATGCTCAAGCGATTTTGCTGGATTAATAGCTAAAATGATAATTATAATGAATATGGTTAGACGTTTAAGCATTTAATTATTCCATATGTAGTTTTATGTTAATTATTATAGATAGGGTAAATTGCGGCAATATCACGTTCTGCATAAGTTTTTATTTAATAATCAACTCCATCACCAACAAGAATTTCTCGTTTACCTGCATGTCCTGCTGGTGAAATAATTCCTTCTTGTTCCATTTTTTCAATCAAAGTTGCGGCTCGATTATAGCCGATTGAAAGGCGGCGGTGAATATAAGAGGTTGAGGCTTTTCTATCATTAAGAACAATATTTACTGCTTTGTCATAAAGTTCATCACCTGAGCCGCCAAATTCTCCGCCCTCAGAAAATGATCCCTCTTCTTCTACTTCTTGAGTTATTGTTTCTAAATAATCAGGAGTGCCTTGAGCTTTGAGATGAGAAACTACGTCTTCCACTTCTTGATCTGAGCAAAAGGGGCCATGAAGTCGGCTAGTACGACCGCCGCCAGCCATATAAAGCATATCACCCATGCCCAATAATTGCTCTGCTCCCATTTCACCCAAAATTGTACGAGAATCAATTTTTGAAGTTACTTGAAACGAAATTCTAGTTGGGAAGTTGGCTTTAATTGTGCCAGTTATAACATCAACAGATGGGCGTTGAGTTGCAGTTATTAAATGAATGCCAGCAGCTCTGGCCATTTGCGCTAAACGCTGAATAGCCCCTTCAATATCTTTGCCCGCAACCATCATAAGATCTGCCATTTCATCAACAACTATTACAATGAATGGCAATGGCTCAAGTTCAAACGTCTCGCTTTCATATATTGGTTCACCAGTTTCTTTGTTAAAACCTGTTTGCACTGTGCGAGTTATTATTTCGCCTTTTTTAGCGGCATCTTTAACACGCTTATTAAAGCCATCAATATTACGCACACCAATTTTGCTCATTTTGCGATAGCGATCTTCCATCTCACGTACTGCCCATTTAAGCGCTACTACCGCCTTTGATGGATCAGTAACAACTGGCGATAATAGATGTGGAATGCCATCATAGACCGAAAGCTCAAGCATTTTAGGATCAATCATTATCAAACGACACTGCTCAGGGGTCATGCGATAAAGAAGAGATAATATCATAGTATTGATGCCAACAGATTTACCAGAGCCTGTTGTGCCAGCAATTAGTAGGTGTGGCATACGAGCTAGATCAACAATAATTGGCTCGCCACCAATAGTTTTACCCAAACAAATATTTAGTTTGCCCTTAGCCTTTTCAAAATCACTTGAAGCTAGCATTTCACGTAAATATACGGTTTCTCTTTGTTGGTTTGGTAATTCAATGCCAATAGCATTGCGCCCCGGAACAACGGCAATACGAGCAGAAATAGCGCTCATTGAGCGTGCTATATCATCGGCTAAGGATATAACTCGGCTAGATTTAATACCAGGGGCTGGCTCAAGTTCAAATAATGTTACAACAGGGCCGGGGCGAACATTTGTTATATCGCCTTTAACACCAAAATCAGCTAACACGCTTTCAAGTTGGCGGGCTTTTTCTTCTAATATTTGTGGGCGATGTTCATTGGCTACTTCTCTGACAATAGGGCTTGCAAGTAAATTGAGTTGCGGTAATTCAAAGCCTTGTTGCTCTAATAGTGAGCCTTGCGCTTCAAGCGCATGGCGTGTGCCTTGTTTTGGGCGCTGGGCAAGCGATTTAACACGATTTGTTGCACTAGGCATTGCTGTGTTATTATTAGTAAGAAATTCTGGTATGGG
>JAJRPR010000119.1 GCA_024280655.1 Alphaproteobacteria bacterium
CGCTTTGCCGATGAGAATATTTCAATACCTAAACCAAAAAAACAACCTTAAGAAGGGAATCTACTAACATGCGTAACCTACTAATTATAATAAGTATTCTTGCGTTTTTTCCAGCAATGACAGCCACTGCTGGCCCAAGAGAAGATGTAATTGCCCAATTAGAAACTCTGGCAAAAGCTGATGATGCAAGTTTTAGCGGCTTTGACGTTAAGCGTGGTGAAACATTATTTTTTGCTAAATTTACCACTGGCAAACCAGAAACACCAAGCTGCACATCTTGCCATTCAACATCGCCAAAAAATGCAGGCGAAACAAGAGCAGGAAAAGCCATTGATCCTATGGCACTTTCTAAAACATCAGATCGTTATACCGATGCAAAAAAAGTTGCGAAATGGTTTCGCCGTAACTGTAATTCTGTACTTGGGCGTGAATGTACACCACTAGAAAAAGGTGATTTTCTTGCCTTTATGATTTCACAGTGATTCATCTTGTCGCCGTTGGTCGCTTGCGCTCCCGACCCCGACACCCCCGCCAATAAATACTAACTTTAGGAGAAGACAATGAAGAATAATAAATTATTTATTGCGCTATTATCATTACCACTTTTAGCAACACCTTTTGTTGCAATAGCCGATGATGACAATGTACCACCAATTAAAAACCTGCTAGTTTTGGAAGAGTGTAGTGCATGTCATTTAGCGTTCCAGCCAGCATTTTTGCCCAAAGCATCATGGAAGAAAATGATGAGCGAACTTGAAAATCACTTTGGTGAAGACGCTTCTTTAGATGCCGATGCAGTTGCAGAAATTGAGGATTATCTAGTGGCTAATGCAAGCCGCAAGAAATTTAAGGGTGATGGCGCACCGCAGCGCATAACCGAGTTGCGTTGGTTTAAAAATGAGCATAGCGAGCGTGAAGCTAAAAATATGATGAAGAAGCTAAAGGTGAAATCATTGGTAGAATGTGCTGCTTGTCATAAAGGTGCTGAAATGGGCCTCTATGATGATTAGGCAACCTATAGCGAGGCAATGATATTTTGTCTCGTATAAATCTCGCCTAATTTAGCTGTTCTTCGTTAGGCTTTTTAGGTTTATGTTGACGCTTTGCTTTAATGTTTACTATCCTCAATAATAATTATAATATTTATTGAGGATAGTAGATGAGAACTTTTTATTCTCGCTTAGCAACGGCTTATGGCACAGCTATCATTTTGATGTTTTTCTCAGAATATTTTTTTGTGAATGAGGGGCCTGTCACTGAATTACTGAACACAGTTAAATCTAACCCCTTATTGGCCATTCCAGCTTTCATTTCATTTGCTAGTTTTTATGCGTTTTTTTCTTATCCTTTATTGATGTTGCTCAGCTATTTTAATGTGCGCACTATTTCAGGATTATTGTTAGCTGGTGCTATTTTTGGTTGGGCAACTGAGGGGTTGACCATAGCGATTATTTATGAGGCAATCCCTATTTCATTTATATTTCCATCCATTAGCTGGCACGCACTAATTGATGTCATGTTAGGTGGGTCTTTGGTGCGTATTGGCATGAGGAAAATAGGTTTGTTTGGGAATATATTTATGTTTATAATGCTTGGCCTTTTATGGGGTGCATGGGCTACTTGGTATTGGGGGGGAGAAGAAAATTCTATGCTAGCTCTAAATATTGCAGATTTTATTTTGCTGGCAGTTGTAAGCACTGGTTTCTGGCTCATTGGAATGTTGCTGGCCGATAGGTTTGGGAGAGGTGAATTTAAGGCCAGTAAATGGGAATTTTTATTTATTTTGGTAACTTACTCCATTTTATTCATCTTTATTGCTTTGCCTTACTTGCCATTTTCTATGCTAATTATTCCAGTTGTAGCGTTAACAATCTTAGCGATTTGGAGGTCTAAGGATCACAAAAAAGGTCAGAAAATTTTACAAAGGATTTATAGCTCTACTCCAAAATGGTGGACTTATATAATCGTTCTTTTAACTCCGACTAGCGCTATTTTGCTATATTCATGGATGCTTGAAAATAACATTCAAGTGCCAACTGAAATAATTGTGCTAACGTTATTAGCTATTGGTTTTATCTGGTTTATTTTGGCAATTATTATTCCGTTTGTAGTTCAGTTTAAGTTATCTCGCAAACCTCAGAGCGGGTGATAAATCTTTTGCCTGTTCCATTGTCGAGTGAGAACATGCCGCCATTGCCATCTATTGCGTCAATTAGCAATGTTGGGAATTTCCATGCTTTATATTGATCCTCGTTAATATAAAATTTCATGCCGCCAATTTCGCCTATTAAAAGATCACTATCGCCCAAAAATAATTCGCCCTTAGCATAACACATAGGGGCAGAGCCATCGCAACAACCGCCTGATTGATGAAACATTAGTTCGCCGTGTTTAGCTGCGAGTTGTTTGATTAAATCTAGGGCGGCGGGAGTGGCTGTTACTTTTTTATGCTGGGGCGCTATGGTTTCTTCCTGCATATTATCTCCTTAATATTTTCGTCATTGCGAACCCCTTTAGGGGTGTGGCAATCCCGAAATTCAGCGGCAAGTTGGTAGATTCTGGATTGCTTCGTTGCTTGCGCTCCTCGCAATGACGGCGAGGGAAGTATCTTTAACTCAGAGCATAAGACCCTTCGACTTCGCTCAGGCTGAAAAGTGAATTATTAAAAGGCGCACCAAAATGATGCGCCTTCCTTATA
>JAJRPR010000120.1 GCA_024280655.1 Alphaproteobacteria bacterium
AGTTGTTAAAAATCTTTGAAATGACATTGATGGCCTCATTTTGATGTTCATTAGATAAATCTACTATCATTACGGCAAAAGTTAGAAGCCGTAACCTTTTCCACTTGGTCCTTTTAAGTTAAAAGTTACTTTATAGGTTTGGCTCGTTGGATTAATAGGATTACCGCCTGCGTTATATACACCAGTAATAGAGAAAAATCCATCATCATAACCAATAGTTGCACTATGATTGATAAAGGAATTTGTGGTAATATTCCAACCAGCACCTGCTGTTGCATACCAATAATCATCTATTGGAACACGAATTGACCCGCCAATATCATGTTTATCTACTAATGAGCCAAGCGCAGGATTTGCGGCCAAATATGTATAATCTGAATTAATTTTCCAGCCATCCATAGAAAAAGAAGCAATGGCTGAAAAACTCTCAAGTTTTGAATTGTTTGGATTGATATTTGCCTTAGCACCAACTTTTATGTTTTCATTGGGGGAGGCTTCCATGCCGACAACAAAATTGGAACTTGTTAATCCAAGTCCTGTGCTTGTTCCAGCTTGGCTATGATCACCAAAGGCCAATGAATTAGTACCACTAAGCATAAATGATTGCCCAGCAACCAAACTTAAATATGATCCGTCAGCAAAATTAGCAAGATATCTTGCACCAACATTTGCTCTTAGACCTGTTTCTTGTCTATCAGTTCCTGAGAACCTATTAAAGCTAAAGAGATTAGCATCATCAAATATAAAATTTTGAGCGTTATCATTTACTATGCCAACATTTGTAACATCTGATCCCCGATAGACTAATTGTGCAATAGGCTCAAAAATATAGCTTGAGCCCTTATCATCATAAGCTACCATTGGATAACGAATATCAATAGCTGCTATTGGGGTTAAGTTAAATTGTTGTGATGGACTAGGTAAAAGAGCGCTAGAGCCATCATAATAAGCAATATCTGCACGAAGGCCTAAATAGGGGCTAAACACAAGGCCAGAAGAAGTTTCATATTGATTAGCCCAGCCCGCTTCAAGTGTGCCATGTACTTTACTTCCTTCATAACCTAAAACATAAGGAACGCCATTAACTGTTTGTGTGCTGTCTGATTTCCTACTTATTCCAAGTAAATCACCAGAAAGAGCTATGCGACCATTATCATTTCCAAGATCAAAAACCTGTTCATAGCGAGCATTAGGAATAGTGTCTGCCTGCTTGTCTTGTACGGCTTGATTGGCATTTCCTAGCACAACAAAATCTTGCACTCTTACATTTGCATAAATATCATCGCTCAAATATTGCGCATAGATCTCATTCACAGATGATTTTTTTGATGGCAAATTATAATTTGAGAAAAAAGCAGGGTCGGTAAAAGCAGTATATGACCAACCAATTTTCCAATTTTCTTTTGGAATAAATTCTCCAGAAGTCTGGATTGCACCACGCCAGTCCTTATCTCCAACCTGTCCAGCAAAAGCGCTTTTATCAAGCTGATAAAGACCAGAGGCAGTAACGCTAACCTTGCCCCAATCGCTAAAACGATGATCAATAGTTACTGAAAGAAGCGGCCCTTGTCTTACGGTAATTGCTGGCGTAAAAATAATATCGGTATCTTTACCTGCGGCATAAAAATAGGGCAGCTCTAATTTTAATCCTATTTCTTCGCTATAATAATATGATGGCATACGAATACCACTGGCGCGAGGATTACTTGGATCTGGTAATCTTATCCAAGGAAGCCAAGCGATTGGAACTCCAAGAATTTCAAGAATTGGTTGCTCTAAATCTAGATTTGCATTTTCCCTGTCGTAAATCATACGTTCAGTTCTAATGCGCCAACCTATTCTTCGCCCCTTTTCATCAATACATGTGCCGCAAGGGGCATAAGTGCCTTTATCTAATATTGTTATACCATCTTGGTCGTGATCGACATCACTAGCACTAATCATTGCGCCATCAGGAGTTACCATTATCATTGATTTGAGTACTGCAAGCTTGAAATTGCCAGTTAGCTCAATCCTATCGGCTTTATATTCAGTATTATCAGGGCTTTTTATTACAGCATTACCAATTAAGGTCATGTCTCTAGTTTTTTGATTAAATTCTAACCTATCAGCAGTTGCAAAATAACCAAGATAAGAAATATCAACTTGACCAGTTGCTATAACTATTCCATCTGCATTTTGTGATAAATAATCAGAAGACAAAGAAACTTGCCCATCTGAAATTACCGGAAGGCGATCAAAAAAACCTTCCGGTAAAAAGCTAGCATTTGTCGAAAGAGAAAAGGCATAAGTAAAAGCAACCGCTAACCCAAGGGGGCGATAAAAGTTCGATAAATTGCTCTTTTTGCGGTAATTACTCACTACGCAAACCCATCTTCTTTATATAATAATATTGTTATACCAATAACAATAGCAATAATTGACGGCCCCCAACCAGCTACTAGTGGGTTTAAAATCCCCGAAGCACCTGCTCTGTCTGCCATCTCCGTTAAAACAAATACAACAAAGCCCAACACAACACCAGTAAGTATTGCACTAGCATATGAACCATTTCTTTTATAGTTTGAAGAAAATGCAAAAGCAATTAACAAACTACCAACAAGTAAAAACGGAAAGGCCATTAATTTTGCGTACCGTGTAGCTGCCGCTGCTTGTGCTAATGGGTCAGAAATGCCAGAAATCAAGGAGTTTTTGAGCTCAAAAAATGTAAAATCGTCAGTTGAAGATAGTTTTAGAACTAATTCAGAAACTGTACTTTTAGTTTCAATATTATAATTTTTTATTTTTATGGGTTGTTTGTTTGCAGAAAATAAAAGCACGCCACTTAATTTCCAAACCTTATCACTTAGAATTGCTGATTCTGCAATAATTCTATTATATTCATTATTAGCAGCAAAAAACACTGTGACATTTTGTAATATGTTTACTTTTGGGCCAGTTTTTTCACCCTGCACAATATATCTTTCACCTTGAGAATACTGCACTAGCCAAACTTGTTTGTCTTTGCCGATAGTTGGAGTAGTAGTTAGAGGGGTTGGCATGATTGAGCGATTTATTTGTGTGACTTTTGTGTCTAAAAATATACTCACGCCATAACTTATAATAATTAAAAATATAATGGGAGCGAATAATATTCGCCAAATTGAAATTTTATTAGATTTTATTATAATAAGTTCGCGATGAGCTTGTAAGTCTAATATCGCAATAATTGAGCCTATTAATACGGTAATGGGCAATACTTTAATGCTCCATCTAGCAGCTGATGCGAATATTGCCATAATAGCAACAGATTGTCCTTGAGCTTGTGAGAGCAGTGTAAATCTCCATGTATCAAGAGATTCGCTTAATCCTATAAGTCCATAAAATATCAAAACAACTAATGCAATTTTTGAGGCTAAGCGCTTCACTATGTGCCAGTCAATGAGCGTCATGCCAATACCCTAGAATTTTTGTTCGATTTGAAAATTCCTTGCCTTAGAAAAATAATAATAATAACTGCAAACATTATCAATAGTAACCCACTAGTATAGACACCAGTAATAACAGTTTTTTCTAGCACTGATCCTATTGCTCTTTCACCTAAACCAATGACTAATACAACGGCTTCAAGAGGAAGAAGGTTTCGTCCTCTCCTTGCATGTGGGTAACTAGCGATTGCACCAACTAAGAGACAAAGCGCAAGAACACGCAATGTTTCGCTAAAGCGGATATTTAGCTCTTTCCATACTGTAGCTGAAATTTTACCTGCCCTTGTGCCCTCTAAGATTAACTGGAAACTACTAGTTTCTTTGATTGTTGTTTGCTTGATATCTGTGCCTATGCGCTTTAAGCTAATCTCATACTTATTAAAGCTGACTTGAGTGAACTGATTATCTTCTCGCATGAATTGAGCAGTGCCATCAATTAGGCTAATATTATATCCCTCCTCATCATAAATTATTTCAGCTTCGTTTGAAATAAACGTCTTATGTGTTTTAGGGTCGCGTCTATCATCAGCAAAAAAATTAATAATTTTACCATTCATTGAACGTCCGCCAATAACTATTACTAAATTTGGTGAAATTTCTGAAAACTGGTTAGGGTTAAGAGTACTGCTTATTAAATTTGCAGCTATTTCTTCATTTAATTTTGTAGAGGTTTTCAAGGAATATGGATTTATAATATTTGCAACTAATGTAATGAATATCATACCACCAAAAGTAAATATACCAAGAGCTTGCCAAAGGGAGGCTGTTTTTTTGAGTGAGTGAATAGAGTGAAGCTCACGAGATTGTTGCATAGAACGTAGAACACGTGCCAAACCAATACCCATCGTTATATAAATTAGTGCCATTGCTAGGCTAGATGTGGTCAAAGACGATTGTAGTAATAGAGTAAAAATACCCTGGCCTTTGGTAGTGATAATATCAAAAAGGCGCAATACTTGCGTGATCCATACTAAAAGGACAACTACTATAAAAAGTGGCAGGGCTTGTAAGGTGAATTCTTTTGCCAAATATCTGCTTAACTTAGTCATATTTATAGATGTACACCATTGTTAAATTAGGTCAATCATAGTTTGAAAGGTTTGACTTATTTTGATGTTAATAAGAGGAAATATTAATACAAATATACTTAGTTAAATATTTATAATAATTACTTTAGGTGTAAAATGAGCCATCAATTAAAGATTAGAACAAAAGAAATTTCTTTATTTAGTGAAAATTCAAGTGAAACGTACATTTTGCTTGTGCAAAGGGGCGCTGAACTGAATAAAACTGGGCAAGAAATTTGGAATAGAACAGATTATAATTTTACTAAATTAGCGAAGTCAGAAAATTTTACTGGCGAAAAAGGGCAATCTATTAATTTGCTTGCTCCATCAAAACTAAAAGCTCATAGGATTTTAGTGCTTGGTATTGGTAGTAAAACAGATGAACAAGAAATTGATTATAAAAATATTGGAGGGGTTATTGCAAAGGTAATTTCTCAATTCCAAGATAATAGCATTTCTATAATATTTGAAGATGAGAGCGAAAAACAGATTGCTCAGCTTGGGGCAGGGCTTCACCTTCGTCTATATTCATTTGATAAATATAAGACAAAAAAATCTAAAAATATCTCTGATAAAAAATCAAACAACATAAATTATACTTTTTTAGTGAATAATAAAATAGCAGTTAACAAGGCGCTAAAAGATGAAATGGCTGTAGTTGAAGGCACTCTAATTGCCCGTGATTTAATTAATGAGCCATCTAATATGCTTGGCCCTGTTGAGTTTTCTAAGGTTTGTTTGAAGCTTAGCGATTTAGGAATGGATGTAAAAGTCTTAGATGAAAAAAACCTAAAAAAACTAGGAATGGGTGCTTTTTTGGCAGTTGGGCAAGGTTCAAGTCGCCCCTCTAAAATGGTTGTTATGAGTTGGCTTGGTGGTAAGAAAAATGATGCGCCTATTGTTATAATTGGTAAGGGAGTGGTGTTTGATAGTGGAGGGATTTCTATTAAACCTGCTAACTCGATGCAAGATATGAAAGGTGATATGGGCGGAGCGGCCGCTGTTGTTGGTTTGATGAACACTATTGCATTGCGAAAGAGCAAAGCTAACATAATTGGTATTGTTGGGCTTTGTGAGAATATGCCTGATGGTGATGCTTATCGTCCGGGTGATATTATAAAATCTATGTCAGGGCAAACCATTGAAGTTATAAATACTGATGCTGAAGGGCGTTTGGTGTTGGCTGATGTTTTGTGGTACGCACAAGATAAGTTTAAGCCTAAGTTTATG
>JAJRPR010000121.1 GCA_024280655.1 Alphaproteobacteria bacterium
GCCGTTATAAAAACACAAGATTGCGCATGGTCTCGATGCGTAAGCGGAATGCCCCCATAAGCCGACGCTCCAAGAGCTGACGTGATACCAGGAATAATTTGAAAATTAATATTATTCTCGCTTAGCATTTCTATCTCTTCGCCACCACGCCCAAACATAAATGGATCGCCGCCCTTAAGCCGCAAAACTCGCTTTCCCTGTTTTGCTAAATCAACCATTAACTGACTAATATCGTCCTGCGCCATCGTATGGTTTTTTGGTAATTTCCCAACATTTATTCGCCTTGCATCACGGCGCACCAAATTAAGAATATCAGCGCTAACAAGCCTATCATAAAGCACCACATCAACCCGCTGCATCAGCCTTAAAGCACGAAAAGTTAGCAAATCAGGATCACCTGGCCCTGCTCCTACCAAATAAACCTCACCAATTTTTTCAATCTTTTCATCATTTTGAACTTGTTCTAATTCCTGTAAAAGCGTGGTTTTGGCTAATGCTTTATCCCCATTAAGGAAAATATCAGATACCCTGCCCTCAATTATCCTTTCCCAAAAATGACGGCGAATTATTTGGCTGTTAATTGAGTTAGCAATCCTATCACGAAACTCACCTAAAAAACTTGCCAATTTTCCATAAGATGGAGGTAATAAAGCTTCTATTCTGGCTCGCAAAATTCTAGCAATAACAGGCGTTTTACCACTTGAAGTAATGGCAATGATAAGCGGTGAGCGATCAACTATTGATGGCACAATAAAATCACAATATTTTGGCACATCGGCAACATTTATCAATGCACCAGCCTTGCGCCCAACCTCAAATAACAACCTATCTCGCTCACTATCCCCAGATGTGCCAAAGGCTATTTTACAACCCACAAAATCACTTACCTCAGGTTTGCGAGCAACATGAGTAAGCGAAGGATTTTCTAAAAGCTCCAAAAATTCATCGCTCAACTCTTCATTAAAAACCACGACATAAGCCCCAGCTTCTATTGCCCGCTCCACTCGACGTGCGGCAATAGTTTCACCGCCATCAACTATTATTTTGCTATTTTTAATATTCAAAAAGATAGGAAGAAAATCCATTTAGCCTCACAATTATTATTGTTTGATGAAATTAAATTTAACTCATCTATTAAGATATATAAGTACTGAGTTTCTTAGCAGAACTTTAGTTAAGGTCAATAAAGCAAATTTTCATTTTGCCATTGTTCGATTTTCAAAAATTTACTTACTATCAAGACTTGCAATAACGTGAACGCCTAAAAAATGAATAGCCTTTGCTGAAATTAATCGTTACTCAAAAAAAATAGTTGCATTTGGAAGCATTATTATAATAACTAACCTGATTGAACTAAACATAATAGTTGCAAACAATAGTGTTGGGGACGCATTGGGGCAGGATAATAAACACAAAACAAAATATTGCTTGGCTCATTAACTGCAGTATTTGCTCTCTCACATCTAGATCGGCAAATTTTAGCTATAACGCTAAACGATATTGGTATTGAGTTCGAGCTTTCGGATTTGCAATTAGGCGTGCTTTCGGGCCTTGCTTTTGCAATAGTTTATATCTTGTTGGGTTTTCCCGTAGCTAAGATAGTACGACCAGGCAACCGCAAGATTTTAGTCACCAGCGCTCTTTCAGTATGGAGTGCAATGACTATGATAATGGGACTAGCTAACAGTTTTGCTACACTTTTCCTTGCTCGCATTGGGGTAGGTATCGGGGAAGCTGGTTGTGTACCACCATCTCATTCCATGATCGTTGATGCTTATCCAGAAAAAAACGCGCTGGAGCATTAGCATTTTATTCGGCAGGTGCTAATATAGGATTATTTCTAGCATTTTTGGTTGGCGGAATTGTAGCCGCAAACTATGGCTGGCGAGTGGCATTTTTTGTTGCAGGAGCGCCGGGGATTGTGCTGGCAATATGGATGTTCTGGGTAAAAGAGCCCAATAGTTCAGTGCAAGGCAGTTCAACACAAGACAATTATGCTAAGAGAGCAAATTTCAAGGCAACCCTTGCCACGATAATGGCTGATGCAAGTATCAGACATGCTTTTTTTGCTGCTGCCCTAACTGCAATAGTCGGCTATGGTGCAATATCGTGGGTTTCGGTATATCTAATCCGTTCACATGAAATGAGTATTGCGCAAACAGGAATATATCTAGCATTTGTCATCGGAATTCTTGGGGCGTTTGGTACATGGGTTGGCGGTGTGCTAGCTGACAGATTTGGCGCACGAGACAAAACATGGTCCTTAAAATTTGTGGCATTGGTGATTTTGGCAGTGAAGAAATTTTACCCTCAAAACTGCAATGCCAAATAAAGCAGACAAAAACTACTTAGCCATCGACCAAGAAATACGCTTATCATCAATTTTTGTACCTAAATAATAATCTTCAAATACTATTCTGCCCTCACTAAGCACAAGAAGAGAGGTTGTGCTGGTCTGAACCAAATATTCCTCAATATTAATTTGAGAACCCACAAACGCAAATGCAGGCGGTAATTTAACAATCTGTGTTTGCCATTGATATACATCACCTCTTCTTGGCAAATCCTCCACCAAGAACATCTTATCCATAGATGAGAAATTACTCACAATTTTTTCTTCAGAAAATAAACTATTCACATTATAAAGACGAACAATGCGCTCATAATTAAACAAGCCAACAATAAGCACCACAACTAACACGCCCGATATTACCCAAAGAAAATATTTCAAAAACTTCTTCATTACCGCTCTCCCTACTAAACCTTAACCCACAAAAAGCAAACCCAGCTACTTGACATAAGTCAAAGCACCTTGTTTCTCTATGTCTAATGTGGAGTAAATGGGGACATTATGAGCAAGACAGCCCAGATTGCCTTTAGAACAGAAAAACTAACCAAAACTTACGGCTTTGGTGAAACGGTTGTTCATGCTCTTCGTGGTGTGGATTTGTTATTGCCAAGCGGCGAGATGAGTGTTCTGCTTGGTCAATCGGGCTCGGGTAAGTCTACTTTAGTTAATATTCTTGGTGGATTGGATAGTGCTAGCTCAGGCAAAGTCTGGTTTATGGATGAAGAACTAACCGCACTAGCGAAAGAAAATTGACAAATTACCGTCGTGATAATGTTGGCTTTGTGTTTCAATTTTATAATTTGGTTCCAAGCCTAACAGCAAGAGAGAATGTCGCTTTGGTAACTGAGATTGCCAAAAATCCAATGCCGCCAGAAGAAGCCCTAGAAAGAGTTGGGCTAGTGCCGCGCATGAACCATTTTCCCTCGCAACTTTCAGGAGGCGAACAACAAAGAGTTGCCATTGCGCGTGCGATTGCCAAAAAACCAAACGTGCTTTTATGCGATGAGCCAACAGGGGCGCTTGATAGTAAAACAGGCATCGGGGTGCTTGAGGCATTAGTTGATATAAATAGCGAACTAAACACTACCACCCTTATAATCACCCACAACGCAGAAATTCAACGCATTGCCCATCGTGTCTTATTCATGGCCGATGGAAAGATCGTAGACGAGAAAATTAACAAAAAACCTGTCAAACCCTCAGAGGTGTCTTGGTGAAACCGCTTGATATTAAATTATTGCGAGATTTTAGGCGGCTTTGGAGTCAAGCACTTGCCATTGCGCTGGTTGCTGCGGCTGGTGTTATGACATTATTGCTTGGCGTTGGCACATATCGTGCTTTAAGCGAAACCCAGCAGACATATTATGAACGCTATGATTTCGCCGATATTTTTGCTAATGCCACAAGAGTTCCAAATAGTAAATTACAAGAAATTTTGGCAATTAAAGGAGTTATTCGTGCCGATGCTCGCATTGCTCAAAGTGCCATTTTAGATATTCCTTTTATGAAAGACCCAGCTAGTGCGCTTATTCTGTCAATTCCTGATATTGGCAACTCAACGCTTAATCGGCTATTTCTCAAAAGTGGGCATTTGCCGCAAAGTGGCAAAATTGGTGAAATTGTAATTTCTGAGGCTTTTGCTATCACTCATAATTTCAAATTTGGAGATGAGATTTCTGCCATTATGGGCGGCGTGAAACGAAGTCTTAAAATAACTGGCATCGCCCTTTCTCCTGAATTTGTCTATACTGTTCGCCCCGGCGATATGTTTCCAGATAATGAAAGATTTGGCATTATTTGGATGCGATATTCAGATGTCGCCTCATCATATAACCTGTCTGGTGCATTTAACTCAATCAGTCTAAAAATCAACAAAACTGCCAATAAATCAGCCATTATTGATGAATTTGATAATATATTAAAACCCTATGGCGGCAACGGCTCTATTGAGAGAAAAGATCAAAGTTCACACGCTTATATTAGTTCTGAATTAAATGGATTAAAAGCGATGTCTTATGTGTTGCCTCCAATTTTTTTTGGGGATTGCAGCTTTTTTGGTTAATATGACTTTAGCACGGCTAATAGCACTCGAAAGAGAGCAAATAGGTCTATTAAAAGCAATTGGTTATCGCTCATTTACGATTGCATGGCATTATGTAAAACTCGCCCTTATCATTGCATCTGTTGGCACATTGCTTGGTTGGGGGCTGGGGGCGTGGGCGGCGCGCGGCATGGCGAATTTATATGCCGAGTTTTTCAAATTTCCGTTTTTGCTATTTCAAGATAGACCAGATGTGTTTGCTATTTCTGGCTTGGCAGCAGTTTTGGCGGCGGTGCTTGGCTCGTTACAAGCTGTAAAATCTATCCTTAAACTTTCCCCTGCGGTGGCTATGGCGCCGCCCTCTCCTCCGATTTATAAAAAATTTATCCTTGAGCGTTGAGGGCTTACTCGCCATATTTCTCAAGGTCTAACAATGGCTTTACGCAATCTATTTCGCCGCCCCATTCGGGCAGCTTTAACAATGCTTGGCATATCGCTTTCAACGGGCTTGTTAATTGGCGGATTATTCACCGAAGATTCGATAGAATATATGATTGATGCCAGTTTTTTTAGAGCCGATAGACAACAAGCAACAATTATTTCAACAATTCCTCTAAGCCCTGCTGGATTACAAAGCATTGAACGCCTGCCTGGAATTATGGTTGCTGAACCTTTTCGTGCGGTAGCAATAAAAATTACCAATGGATTATTTGAGAAAAAAACTTCTCTTATGGGCAAACCAAAAAATGCTGACCTTTCACGAATAATAGACCTTAATTTAAACCCCGTCAGCCTTCCAGATTATGGCATTGCCCTATCGCAAATGCTGGCAGATATTCTTAATGTTGGGGTTTCTGATATTATCAGCATTGAAATACTTGATGGCAGTGATAAAATTATTAAAATTCGAGTATCCCAAATCATACAGCAATTTATGGGGATTGGTGCTTATATGGAAATTAATGCGCTTAATCGCATCTTAAATGAAAGCTCGCTTTCTAATGGTGCGCATTTGCGATTTGATAATAATAAAAGAGAAGAACTTTTTCAAACAATCAAAAAAACACCAGTAATTGCCAGCATTATTTTACAAAGAAAATCACTTGAAATGCTAAGGGCAACTATGGGCGAAACTATTGGTATGAGCCGCATTGTCTATATTTTATTAGCCGTGATAATTGTATTTGGGGTGGTTTATAATTCAATGCGCATTCAACTATCTGAAAGGGCGCGGGAATTGGCAAGTCTTAGGGTGCTTGGTTTTACTAAAGGCGAAGTTTCAATAATTTTACTTACAGAATTAGGCATTTTAACAATGTTAGCAATCCCTTTTGGTCTGCTGTTAGGTTATGGACTAGCGATTGCTGTTGTTCAGGGTTTTCAAACCGAATTATTCAGATTTCCACTAATTGTTGAAATATCAACCTATGCAAAAGCCGCTTTAATAGTTTTACTGGCGGCTGCTGTTTCTGCTTTTATCGTGCAAAGAAGAATTGCTAATCTTGATTTGATAGAGGTTCTAAAAACAAGGGATTAAAAATATGACATTTCGTAGAATTATAATAATTACTCTTATTGTTTTAGCTGTCGGTGTTGGGCTTTACTATTCGTTTTTGCCTCACCCTATTGGGGTTGATTTAGCCACTATTAAACGAGGAACAATCATTGCTAGCGTTAAAGATGAGGGCGTGGTGAAGATTAAAGATACTTATCAAATATCCACCCCTATCGGTGGCGATGTATTGCGCATTCCATATAGAATTGGTGATTTTGTTGAGCAGGGCAAAATCGTTGCCTCCATAACACCGCAAAAAAGCTCGTTTCTTGATGAGCGAACTCTATTATAAGCGCAAGCTGCTGTTAAAACCAGCGAGGCGGCACTAATTGCCGCCAACACTAATATTAAAGCGGCGCAAAGCGAGTTGGAGTTTTTGCAAAATGAAATGGTGAGATCTAAGAAATTATTTGAGCGTGGTCTAATAACAAAACAAGCCGCCGAGCAAACTCGATTACAACTTGATAGGGCTAACACCAATCTTGCAAACGCAAAATCTAACCTAGAATTGCGCCAACGCCAATTAGAGCAAGCGCAAGTGCGACTATTTAATCCTAATGGCAGTGGTTATAATATGACTAAATATAGTATAAAAGCTCCTGTTTCGGGTCAAATTCTTGAAATAGCCAACGAAAGCACCCGATCGCTTCCTGCTGGTGCGCACCTTTTAACCATCGGCAATCCGCGTAATCTTGAAGTGGTGGTGGAACTATTATCAACCGATGCAATTAAACTCAATAAGGGAGCAAAGGCTACAATTACTGGCTGGGGGAAGGACGAAATTTTAGACGCAAGAGTGATAAATATCGAGCCGATTGGTTTTACCAAAATTTCGGCACTTGGCATTGAGGAACAACGGGTGAATGTTCATTTAGAGATTCTAAGTGATGCTAAGATTTGGTCAGGCTTGGGGCATCTTTATCGGGTATTTGTTTCAATTGAAGTGCAAAGGGCTCAAAATGTTTTGCTTATTCCAAGTGCTGCACTTTTTAGATCTAATAATGAATGGTCAGTTTTTACTATTGAAGGCGACAAGGCAAAGTTGCACCAACTTAAACTAGGCATTCAAAATACTAGTTTTGCTGAAGCACTTAATGATATCAACGAAGGGGATAGGGTAGTTTTACACCCCAATGATAAGATTGTTGATGGCGGTTTGATTGCTGAGCGAGTGAAGGAGTGAATTACACTAAGTGGCTGGTAGCGGGAGAGGGACTTGACCCCCCGACACGCGGATTATGATTCCGCTGCTCTAACCAGCTGAGCTACCCCGCCACAATGTTTGATAATAAATCAGTTTTTATTATCTTAAATAACATGAGACTATTTAGGTTCGCTCCATGCAACTGTCAAGCACTCAAAATAAAGGCTGGCAGTTTTTTTCTGCCAGCCAATTATAATTTGTTAAAAATTTACTTGCTTAAAGAATTTGCAATATCAACTAGGGAAATAAATTCAGCTCGATAGCCAAACCTATCTTCTCCCTTAGCACCCCTTGCCAAAGCCTCAATTTCATCATAGCTCATATTATCTGCATAGTTCGATCCACGTAATTTTTGTGCAAAGGCGGCAACAGAAGCACCAAAACGAAATTCAGGTGAAATATCAGCAATATTATCCTTTGCTGCATCAACCCGAATTGGCACTTCAATTAACTTGCTCTTATCCTCATTTGGCAATTTATAGCGCAGTTTAAGGAAAGCATATTCTTGTTTGTTACCGCTCACCTCAACTGGTTTTTCATTTTGATAACGCAACGCATCAACTGAAATAGCAGATGATCCAACTGGCGTAATTTCATAAATCGCCGTCACCGTATGCCCCGCCCCAATATCACCAGCATCGACCTTATCATTATTAAAATCCTCTCGCTTTAAGGCACGAGTTTCATAACCAACAAGACGATATTCAGCGACGGTTAAAGGATTAAACTCAACTTGAACTTTAACATCCTTCGCAATGGTCATTAACGTGCCCAATATTTCTTCAGAAAGCACCTTTTTCGCTTCTAAAAAACTATCAATATAAAAAGCATTGCCATTACCATTTTGCGCTAAGGCCTGCATCAACTCGTCATTATAATTGCCACTACCAAAGCCCAGCACCGAAAGAGAAATATCATCATCACGTTTTTTCTCAATAAAATTCTTAAGTGCATCTGGCGTTGAAATACCAACATTAAAATCACCATCGGTTGCTAAAATAACTCGATTATTTGAGCTATCGCTTTTAGCTTCCTCTGCTAATTCATAAGCCAGTTCAATCCCCTGCCCGCCAGCGGTTGAACCACCAGCAGAAAGTCGCTCAAGAGCCTTTAGAATTTTTCGCTTCTCGCTCGCTTTGGTTGGCTCTAAAACAACACCAGCACTACCAGCATAAGCAACAATAGATATTGTGTCATTTTCATCTAATTGATTTAACAACAAAGAAAATGAGCGCTTTAATAGCGGTAATTTATCGGGTGCATTCATTGAGCCAGAACTGTCAATCAACAAAACCAAATTAGATTTTGGGCGCTCGCTCAACTCAGGCGTAAAGCCTTTAATACCAATATGCAGCAATTTTGTTGCTTCATTCCATGGCGTTGGATAGACCTCGACAGATTGCATAAAGGGCGCATTGGCGCTTGATGGCGCTTGATAATCATAAGAGAAATAATTGACCATTTCCTCAATGCGCACCGCATCAGGATTTGGCATTATACCATTTTCAAGTTGCGAGCGCACATAAGAATAAGACGCAGTGTCCACATCTATTGAAAAAGTAGAAACTGGATTTTGTGCCGTAATGAAAAGAGAAGATTCATCTTCAGAGCTAAACTTATCACCAGCTTGCCCATCCATAGTAGTAGGGGCAGGAGCAACCATGCCAAGCGGTTCAGGACGCTGTGCCAGTTTGCTTTCCATCTGAATAGCTGGACTAGAAACAGCCATCTCACTTACCTCGCTTTCAGCAACTGGAGCTACACTATCAAGTGCAATCGCTCCATCATTTTCGCCTCGTGTGCGCTCCTCTAACTTAGCTGGCTTTTCCTTATTAAAACCTTCACTAAGTTGCATGTCCTTATTTTCTTGATCTGTCTGGCCCAAAGGCGAATTAAGCCCTGTTAGGCTAGTAGTTGAATTATACATTAAAGCTAGTGGCAAAAGTACCAAGCCAATAATAGCAACGCCACCAAGTGGAATTCTCATGTCCATAATAAATGTCCTTCTTTTATTGTTAAAGATAGACATAAGACGGCGCGTGAATATATTTCCTTGGAAGGTTTTATTTTTTTGTTTTAATTTCTCTTGTTGCTCCTTATCAAAAGCCAACATTGCCGCTTCTAAATTTTGCTCACGCCTTGCTTTTGAAGGTTCTGGCGCTTTTGCATTTTTAAGCATATCTAATTTATCTGTTTTTTTGATCATTTTACAAAAGCCCTTTCAAGCTCTTTTTTGCTTCCATCACATACCAAGAAACAGTGCTTTCTTTTACGTCCATAATTTGCGCCACTTCAAAATGATTAAGCTCCTGCCCATAAACTAGCAAAACCGCATCACACTGTTTTTGCGGCAATCTACGCACCGCCTGCCACATTTGTGAATAAGTTGTTGCTTCTTCTTGGCTGGCTGGAGAATTGGCTTGTGTAATATCTTTAAGCGCAATATGGCGTTTATTTTGCCGACCCCTTGAGCGCTGCATATCACGCACCACATTTAGCACAATACGATAAAGCCAGCTAGAAAACTTAGCTCTACCATCAAATGATTTAAGCACTTTTGCCAGTTTAAGACACACCTCTTGCGTCACATCTTCCGCATCAGATTTATTAGCGCACCATTGATAAGCGATTTTATAAATCAGCATATAATGACGCTCTAGCAACATAGCAAACGCCGCCCTATCGCCCCCAACAGCAGCATCTACAAGCTCTTTATCGCCAAGCTCTTTATAGTTAAGAGCTTGCGCTGTTTTATCTTTGCTCTTAAGCGTCGGATTTTTTATCACTAAAATTCCAATATTCTTACAACTATTTTGCATCAACATAATTATATGACGGCACAAGTATGGCAACCCTTGGAAAATAATTTGTATGGATCTAGTATATTTTAGCTTTCCTGTTAATGCTCAGATGATTAGTTAAGAAGCTACACCTAAAAGGAAATATGATGCAATTGAAATTCATAGGGATATTAAGTTTAATTTTGCTCTTAGCTGCAAATAATGCACAAGCTCAAACTGCTCCAACTAATGACCTAAAGCCCAAATTGGCAGAACAAGCCATGTCGCTAAACACTTCGATTGCGCAAGTCTGGTCAGGTGGATATTGGACAGAAAACGCTAGATGGGGGCATATCAGATATATCGTTACTACCCAAGGATTTGAACATGTAACCAATAAATTGTTCGTGCAATGGATGGAGCAGATTGATGGAACAGACGAAGTACGTTTACTTGAGCAGATTTCTATTACTGAAGTGAATGATCTGTTTTATGTTTTCGGCGTACCTCAATGTGTCGGATCACCACAATGTACAAATTCAAGATTAGCTCTCACTCACACATATACCTATGAGACGAGCAATTTGAACATCCGCTTGACTGGTGTGGGCTCTTACGAAATTTCTCCTGAGCAGTAAAAACCTAATCAAATAGATTAACCACCATAGATTGATAAACGCTACGCTCCCATAATTGCTCTTGCAAGGTTTCATCATAAGAATAATCAGACGAGAAAATTGATTTTTCATTATCAAAATAATTACCGCTATAGTTCTCAACATCACTTGATGAAGCTAAATAGATAGAGGTTTTTGCGCCCTTTTCTGGCGAGGTAAGAACTGCCTTTATAATCGGTGCAAATAATTTTTCTATTTTCCCCATATTAGCAATAAAACCTGTGCCAACTACTCCGGGGTGCAGGCAGTTTGCACTTACATTATGCCCCTCAAGCCTTGTCGCCAGAGCATAAGTAAACATAATATTCGCTAGTTTTGACTGCCCATAAGCTTGCCACTTATCATAGGGTTTTTCATTATTTATAACTTCTTCAAGATCAAGTACTGCGACCTTATGAGCAGTTGAGGAAACATTGATAATTCTTGATTTTGCGCTTTTTCTGCCACTATCTTTTAATAAGTCAAGCAAGCGATAGGTGAGCGCAAAACCGAATAAATGATTAAGCGACCAAGTTACTTCAAACAATTCAGAAGTTATTATTCTTTTTTCACTCATTGCCCCAACATTATTGATTAAAATATCAAGGCTTGAATAATCATCTAAAATATTTTCAGCTAACCAATGAGCATTTTGTACCAATCGAGCATCAGCAACATAATATGAAATCTTTGAATTATTACTTTGCTCAATAATTTTTTGAACCGCTCGCTTTGTGCGCTCCTCATCTCGCCCCGTAATAATGATTTTAGCGCCTTTTTTTGCTAGGCCAAGTGCTGTTTCATAACCAATCCCGCTTGAAGCACCAGTAATAAGAACTGTTTTATTATGCACAATATTCCCCTAGGCAGCAAAACTCTTAGATAAAGCTTCTTCGATAAAACCACCGCCTAAAACTTCGCTAGTTTCGCTCCCATCTGCATAAAACACACATGCTTGACCGGGTGAAATTCCGTCCTCACCATCAATGATAGTAACAAATATCTCACCATCAATCATTTGAATAATCGCTTCTTTTGGTGGTCTAGTCGAGCGCACTTTTGCCTCAATCGCAAATCCATTACCGCTAGCAAGAACCTGTAAACTTTCTTCACCCAACCAATTTACATCACGTAATTTCATAGTATGAGTTTTTAACGCCTCACGAGCTCCAACTATTACCTGATTATTTTTTACATCTAATTTCACAACATAAAGCGGCTCAGGAGCGGCAATGCCAAGCCCACGCCTTTGCCCAATAGTATAATTTATAATGCCATTATGCGAGCCAAGCACATCACCATTAAAATGCACAATTTCACCCTTTTGTTCAGCTTTTGGGTTCAATTTGCGAATTACATCGGCATATTTACCCTCAGGCACAAAGCAAATATCTTGGCTATCGTGCTTATCTGCAATTTCTAGCCCCATTTCATGCGCTAATTCACGCACTTGCGCCTTTGGCATTGCTCCCAAAGGAAAACGTAAAAAATCTAATTGCTCAGGCGTTGTCGCAAATAGAAAATAGCTTTGATCTCGCTCATTATCTTTTGGGCGTAAAAGCACTCTACGCCCATCAATTAGTTTTGATTGCACATAATGGCCAGTTGCCAACACGTCAGCGCCAAGCTCTTTTGCTACATTTAATAGGTCTTCAAATTTCACCGACTGATTACAAGCAATGCACGGCACAGGAGTTTCCCCCCTCGCATAAGCATCAGCAAATGGATGAATTACTGATTCTAAAAATTGTTTTTCATAATCCAGCACATAATGAGCAATATTAAGCGCTGCCGCAACTCGTTTTGCGTCGCTAATATCTTGCCCAGCACAGCACGAGCCTTTACGAAAGGTTGCTTCACCATGATCATAAAGTTGTAATGTTACTCCAATAACTTCATAGCCTTGTTTCGCCAAAATACCAGCAACAACCGAGCTATCAACACCGCCCGACATGGCAACCACCACACGAGTATCTTTTACTTCTTTTGCAATATCTAATGAGTTCAACATTTTTCATTCCTCTGGATTAAAGGTCCAGCATCAAGATTATAGTAATGCCCCAAGTAGGCACAATTTGCCGTTATATAAGCCAAAAGTTCCTAGCCTGCAAATTTATTCTCAAATCATCTTAATGGTAAAATAGTTAAGGTACTGAAATATATCAATATTTACATAAAAAATAAAACTGGCAAGCCACTTGCATAGATATGGGTGGATAATTGTATCTAAAAAGGAACATTTGCGTCTTTATGTCTATTTTGATGAACATTGCGACACCAACCAATCAAAGCTCTTCTCAAGTGCTTAATATTGCTGTGGGTACTGGTGCGCAAAATTCTTCTCAAAATCAGACAAAAACCACCTCCAATGATTTTGCTGCATTAATTGCAACCCTTTTGGGTCTAAACAAACCTGAGCAAGCGACAGAAAAGCCGCTAGGCACAACAGAGGAAAACGCAAAACAAAGCCTTGAAAATATTACGGCAACTTTAGGGGCAAATAGCGCAATAGATTTAGCGCAAATTACAAATATTACTGGCCTGCCAAATGAACAACAAAATGACTTAACAGCGCTTTCAGATCTACTTAAATCATTGGAAGCGATTGGCAAGGCGCTTGAAAATGGTCAAGAAGTAGATCCCAAGCTAATAGATAAGTCTATTGCGGCGATTAATGTTCTAGCAGCTCAACTTAACTCGATTGCACCAACACCAATAGGTAGCGGTATTGTAGCCGCCACTAACATTTATCAATCGATAAATACAAATAGTCAAACAGGGCTTGCTGCGCTCGCTTTGCAGGGCATTAATTCAGCAAATTCTCAAAGCACAAGCAATCTAGCACAAACGCAAAACCCGATAAATCTTGCCGCCAAAGATATAGTTTCAACTTTGCAACAATTTGCGCAAAATCTATCAGATGCCTCACCAAAATTATCACAAGAGATAAATACTCTAATAAATAAATTCACTAATGGCGCAAATAACCCAAATAATATAAGCAATCAAAATGCTAATTCTAGCACAAACCAAACGATGTCTTTACAAGCGGCATTGGCGCAAACAGGTTTAACTAAATTAGCAACTAGCAATTCAAAACCAGATAGTAATTCGGCAAATAATCGATCTTCAGTAGATCTTGCACCGCAATCTTTAGCCCCCAAAACTGGAGCAAATAACAATCTGACGACGGTTATTTCGCCGAAAAGCTTAAATGTTAATGCAGATAGTAATCAGCAATTATCTAATTCTGTTACATCTCAAGCAGGCAATAGTAATATTTTAATTGCTCAAAATGCTTCAAAAACATCAATTTCATCGCAAGTTGCAAAGCTTGATGGTTTAGCCCAATCAGAACCAATATTGGCAGTGCAATCTAATGGACAGCCAGCATTAATAACAGGATCACCTGCATCAATAAAACCAGCAACAGCGCTTTTCCAACAACCAGCGCAAAATCTTAACTTACCGCACATTGCCTATGAATTTGCCAGCAATATAAAAGCAGGAAATTCACGTTTTCAAATTCAGCTAAACCCACCAGAAATGGGCAGAATTGATGTGAAAATGGAAATTGATAAAAATGGCGCGCTAAACGCCAGACTGACAGTTGAGAGAGTTGAAACTCTTGATCTATTACAACGTGATGCCCGTGCGCTAGAGCGTGCTTTAAGCCAAGCAGGTCTTGATAGCTCAAAAACCAATTTAGAATTTTCGCTAAAAGATAATCCATTTGCAAAGAATGATAATGGCTTTGACGATGGACATGAGTGCTTTGATAAAGAGCAAGCAGAAAATGAAATAAAAAC
>JAJRPR010000122.1 GCA_024280655.1 Alphaproteobacteria bacterium
ATCGCACAATCATGAAAAGCTGCGCCACCGAATGGTGGTACTGGGTCTGCGCCAATTAGCATATTTATGCCTTTGCTGTCTTTATGTGCTTTGTTTGGGTGCAAGCTTTCAGCAATTACAACTCCCATCTGTAACCCATCAAAAAACTGCGCTTTTATAAATACTTGCCCTCTTTTATTGCCAATTAGAATCAACTGACCATCTGAAATGTTTAGCGCTGTTGCATCTTTTGGGTTAATTAATAATTTTGGCTCGCCCTCTCGCTTTTGGCTAGTTGGCGTTTCATTAAAGGAGCTATTTAGATAGGTGCGAGCTGGCGATGTTGCTAAACGAAAAGGGTGGGTTTCATCGGCTTTTTCATTAACATCAAAATAATCAGCAAATTTTGGCATTTTTTGCAAATCAATATTTTGCTGAAGTGATTTCATATTCATTAAATCTGCCCAATTTGGCTTGAAGCGGAATTTTTTATCTGGCCATGCAAAGCCATTAATAAACGGATTTATCTGTTTCGTATTTTCATAATCAATAAAATCATTATCAGCTACTTGTTGGCGTTTATCATCGCCTAATCTATCAAATACTTGTTGCGCCATGTGGCTTGCGCTTTTGCCAAAATACTGCTCATCAACAATTCCTAATCGCTTAGCCAATTCATCAATAACAAAAATATTTGGCTTAGCCTCACCCGGTGAGTCCATTATTTTTTTGGCATAAAGAATACGAGAATGCCCTGAGCGGGTATAAAAATCATCATGCTCCAAAAACATAGTGGCAGGTAAAACAATATCCGCTATTTGCGCAGTTTCTGTCATGAATTGCTCATGCACTACCAAAAATAAATCATCACGCATTAAGCCCTGACTTACTAATGTTTGATCAGGGTTAACCACTGCTGGATTAGTGTTTTGCACCAGCATGGCCTTTATTGGCCCACCCTCTTTTAGTGCCTTTTTGTCGCCAGTTAAAATTGCTCCTAATTCTGACATATCAAGAGAGCGCACTCCATGTTTGACAAGTGCATTTGCTTCAATCAGACTTTTATCTAAGCCCCAAATTCCGCTATTCACATGAAAAGCCCCACCGCCCTTATATTGCCATGCGCCAGTCATTGCAGGTAGGCATGAAGCTGCGTGCATATTTGTGTAACCATTGCGCTGGCGGGTAAAGCCGTAGCCAAGTCTGAAATAACTAGCTTTGTGCTTTGCAATTAAAGCAGCAAATTCTTCTATTTCACTTTCTTTTAAGCCAGTGATTTTTGCAGCCCATTGCGGTGTTTTATTTTTTAGGTGATTTGCAAAATCTGGGCAAAAATCAGTATATTTTGTCATATAATCATAATCGGCCAAATCATCACGCAACAATATGTGCATCACAGCTAAAGCCAAAGCGCCATCGCTACCCGGTTTAATAATCAAGCCAATATCGGCCTGCGCCATTGTAGCATTTTTATAAATATCAATTACTACAATTTTTGCGCCATTTTTCTTGGCTTTCATGGTGTGTGTCATGAGGTTTATTTGCGTGCTGACCGCATTAGTCCCCCAAATCACTATACATTCAGAATTATCCATATATAGCGGGTTCACACCAGCCAATAGGCCTGTGCCAACGCTATAGCCGCCCCAGCCAATTAACGAGCATATTGTGCCATATTGGCGAGAGTAATTTTTGGCGTTAGTAAGCCTATTAATAGAATCACGTTGCACATGCCCCATTGTACCAGCATAAGAATATGGCCAGATGGCCTCTGCGCCAGACTCATCTTCTATTTTCAAAAACTTACTAGCTATTTCTTTTAAGGCATCGTCCCAAGAAATTTGTTGCCATTGGCCCTCACCTTTTGCGCCAATGCGCTTCATTGGGTAGAGCAATCTATTTGGGTTATGAATGCGCTCGGCATAACGAGCCACTTTTTCACAAATCACGCCATCGGTATAAGGATCGTCTTTTGCGCCTCGCACCCTACCAATTTTATTGCCATCAATAAGTTCTATTTCAAGTGCGCATGTTGATGGGCAATCGTGGGGGCAGACAGAGCGTTTAAGAGAAATAGACATGGTTTTCCAACTTTAATGATAAAATAATATATCAGCAGAAAAACTAATGAGGTGCAATATAATTAATCAGCAATTTGAAGGCGCTAACCTATCATAAACCTTAATGCGCTAGCTGTTTATTAAATAAATATAGGGGTTTTGATATGGCGTCACGCTTTTGGGTTTTTGTTACTAGCATTTTAGCTTTAATATTATTTGGTGTAATTATTTTACAAGTGCTAAATGAAACTGGGGAGACAAATTCTTATGCCTTGTTGGCGCAAAGTTTTCTTAATGGTCAATTTAGCTCATTAAGCGCTTGTTTTGATGAAGATTGCATTGAATTTGCAGGCAAAACCTATGTGATATTCCCTCCCCTTCCCGCTGTTTTAAGTATGCCATTTGTTGCAGTTTTTGGTGTGCAATTCTCTGGTTTTATCCTTATTTCGCTATTTTTATTTGTCGGGACAGGCGTTGTTTGGTGGGCGATAATTCGTAGGCTTGGCAAAGGAAAATCCATTGCTTTTCTTTTTGTTTTGGCAATTCTTTTTTCTTCACCCTTGTTTTATATTACAATAAGAGGCGATAGGGTTTGGTTTTTTGCGCAAAGCATATCGTTCTTTAGCCTTAGCCTTGCGCTATATTATGTCCTAAACAAAGGAGATAGTTATAGATCAGTGGTTTTTGCTGGCATTCTAATTGGCATTTCATTTTTATCACGGCAAATGACAATATTAATTGCGCCATTTATTTTTGCTATCCTCATCGAAGATAAGTTGCCATTATTTACTATCAATAAAGACAGGCTAACAAAATTCATATTAATGGCAATTCCAATCGCTTTGGCCATTGGCATTTACTTTATCTATAATTATTTGCGCTTTGGCAGTATAATGGACACAGGCTATCAATATCTCATTCCCTCAAATGTCGATAGCGCTGGAGTATTTATGTATCAGCGGATAATTGATTTGGGCATTTTTAATGCTGATTATTTCTTATTCAATATCGTGCATTTATTGTTTCAGGGCTTAAACATTGAATTTGTAGGACAATATCTAAATACTATTGGCTCAATTAGTCCCACAGGAACAGCTTTATTAGTCGCTAGCCCTTTCCTATTTTTTTTAGCTTTAACGCCAATAGCAAAAAAATCTGAAACTTCTGAAAATACTATTTTCTCACCAAGAGTGATTATTATCGGGGTGATTTCTTGCTTAATTATTATTGGTATTATTTTATTCTATCATTCAAATGGCACTAGCCAATATAATGTTCAGCGCTATACGCTTGATTGGTTGCCTGTGGCGTTCATTGTTTTAGCAACCGCCTTACGTAAAGATATGTTGCCACTGTTTGCGGCGCTAGTGAGTTTTGGGATTATGCTAAATATTGTAACTATGGTAGTTTTATCAATTACAACTTAAGTTTTGTTAGCAAAAGTAATACGAGCATGAGCATGATAATTAATCACTGCACCAAGTGCGATAGCGATAGCGTGCCCTAGTTCTTCGACATATATGTTGAAGCCAAAATATGGAAGAATTACTCGCATTAATAGGCTGGCGAAAAATATTACAAAAACCCCAGAAATTGCATTCACCGCAATGAAGCGTAAAATTTCTGCGCCAATCGAGTGGCTAGATGCTTTATAGACTAAAAAGCGATATCCGATATATCCAACTATCATACCGATTATATAGGCAAAGAATACCGCCAATTCATATTGCATAAAATTTGAGAGAGCAATCCGTGCAAGCCAATTTACTAGTGCTGCACTGCCACCTACAAAAAGAAACGAAATTACTCTTTTATATTTATCCATTGCTCTAAATGCCCAAAATGGCAAACCATGGCTTAGATGCCCATGAAAGAACAAATACGATTGGCAATATGCCAGCTAAGGCGAGGCTTTTTTTGTCTCTTAGGGCAAAAATAACTGGATCATCATTTAACTCGCCTCGTGCGCAAGTAATCCAAATATGACAAACCCAAATAAGCAAAACTATTGGAAAAGCCCATAATATGAATGGCGCTGAATAAAATTGCGCATTAAAAGCATCGTTAAAAATATACATCACCATAACTATGACCGATGACATGCCAGAGGCTGCCCCCAATATCATAAGAATATTAGCGTCCCCTGCCCGATAGCCACGACCACTGGCTTTATCTTTTTTATGCTCAGCGAGCTTTTGCACCTCAACCGTGCGCTTGGCAAAAGATAGAGAAAGAAATAGTGCCATAGCAAAAACCAACAACCACGAAGATTGATAAACGCTAATAACATAAGCGCCAAAGGCTACTCTTAAAACAAATAAAGCGGCGATTGTTACGACATCTACAATGGCTTGTTTTTTAAGAAAGAAAGAATATAGCAAAGTTGTTATCAGATATAATAACATTAATAATTGTGCCATTATGGGTAGGAGTAATGATAATAGAAAAGCTATTATAAAAGCCATGAATGCCAAAACAATGCCGTAAGGAAGTGAGAGATTACCTGAGGCTAAGGGGCGAAAACGCTTTGACCAATGCGCTCTATCATCTTCTAAGTCCCATAAATCATTAATAATATAGGTTGCAGAAGCAAGCATTGAGAGAGCAAAAAACCCGATGAGAGCTAGTAGCCAGTTTGCTGGACTGGTAAATGTACCACTAAGAAAAAGCGGAACAAAAACTAATATATTTTTTGCCCATTGATGAACACGCAAGGCTTTTCTTATGGTTTTGAATGTTTAATATTGTTTGTCTATTATAATATTTGGAGTTCGGTCTTGTTTGATTTTTGCAATAGTTGATTTGTTTGCCCCAACAATGATAATGCCCTTAGCTTTTTCCCAAACAACTAAATCCGCCTTGCTATCACCAGCATAGATAAAACCGTTCGGATATTTTTCTTGCAATTCATTTGCTTTATTGATTGCTTTTAGGTTTGTTTTTTTATCTGTTGCATGGATATTTGAAATAAAACTAAAACGTTTAGCTATTTTTTTTGCAAAAGTAATATTTGAGGCGGTTGCTAAGTGAACTTTACGCCCCTTTTTAACTTCTAATTTTGCTAATTCTACTATTTCTTCATTTTGCGGATATAGATCAACATCATATTCAACTATCTGTTCTAATTCTTGTTTTAAGCGTATTTTACCGCCACTAAAATACCAATTCATGGCGTTAAATAATCGAAATGGGTTTGATTTAATATAAGAGAACAGGCTCTCATAAAGAAAATCTGTCTTTAGCAAACATTCGTCTAAATCAAGCACAAGTGGAATATCTTTATCAAACTCATCAAGAGCAGATCTTTGATGTTTGTTTAATTTTTTTACTACATTCTTGTCGTTTGAATTTGATGAGAATTTGCTTTTAAGTTTTTCAATAAGTTTCATTATATATCTTAGAATCTGCCAAGTGATTATATTAATTTCACCCATAAGATAGGCTTAGAAGTACTTTTTTTTTATTAACATAAAAATGCCAAAAAAATGGGTCGCCAAATGACGACCCATAAAGATAATTATTGAAACAAACCTAGCCAACTATTTCTTTCTCTGAAAAGAAGAATTTAATCTCTTCAGCGGCAGTTTCAGGCGCATCAGAGCCATGTACTGAGTTTTCACCGATTGATAGAGCAAAATCTTTACGAATTGTGCCTGCATCTGCTTCGCTAGGGTTAGTTGCGCCCATTACTTCACGGTTTTTAGCAATAGCGTCTTCGCCTTCAAGCACTTGCACAACAACAGGTTCTGAAATCATAAAATCAACTAATTCGCCAAAGAATGGGCGATCTTTATGCACACCATAAAAACCCTCAGCTTGTTCACGGCTCATGTGAATGCGTTTTGAAGCCACAATTCTTAGACCTGCATCTTCAAATTTGGCAATGATTTTGCCAGTTAAATTGCGCTTTGTTGCGTCTGGTTTGATAATAGAAAAAGTACGTTGAACGGCCATTAATTTAATCCTTAAGAGTTTTTTTGGTTATATTGTGCGCCTTTTAGCCCCAGTTTTAATTTCTTGCAATAGCAATGTTGCATCAAAGCGTGAATATGTCTAAACAGCCCTTTCAACAAGGATTTTTTATGCTCTCAATTACTGACTTAACATTTAGATTTGACCAAAGATTATTGTTCGATAAGGCAAGCGTTAATTTGCCATCGGGCAGTAAAACAGGCTTTGTCGGCAAAAACGGCACTGGCAAAACTACTTTATTCAATCTTATCTTAAAAAAACTCGCACCCGATGATGGTGATATTTCTGTTTTTAAGCGAGCCAAAATTGGCACGGTAGCGCAAGAAGCGCCCTCAACTGAGCAGTCTGTGCTTGAGGTGGTGCTAAATGCTGATATTGAGCGCACTGCATTATTAGCGGAAGCTGAAACTGCAGCAGATGCGCATAGAATTTCTGAAATACACATGCGCTTAGCTGATATTGATGCTCATTCTGCCGAAGGGCGAGCGAGCAATATTTTACGTGGTCTTGGCTTTGAGCATGAAAGACAAAATATCGCTTGCTCTGAACTTTCGGGTGGCTGGCGCATGAGGGTAGCGCTGGCTGGTGTATTATTCTCGCAGCCTGATTTATTATTGCTTGATGAACCAACAAACTATCTTGATTTAGAGGGCACTTTATGGCTTGAGAATTATCTTGCCACCTATCCCTATACGGTTTTTATGATTTCTCACGATAGGGATTTGCTTAATAAATCTGTAAATTCTATCATTCATCTTGATAAAGGAAAACTGACTTTTTACAAAGGCAACTATGATATTTTTGAAAAAACTCGTTTAATGCAAATGGAGCTTTCAAATAAATCACGAGATAAACAACTCAATAAAGCCGCCCACATGCAAAAATTTGTTGATCGCTTTCGTTATTCAGCAACAAAGGCAAAACAAGCGCAAGCTCGCTTAAAAATGATTGAAAAACTAAGGCCACCAGAAGCATTATTTGATGATAATGCCCTGCCCTTTAAGTTCACTAATCCAAAAAAACAAATGGCAAATCCGATGCTGGATTTTGATAATGTATCGGTTGGTTATGATGACAGCGTTGTTTTAAGCAATATGAATTTGCGTATCGATCCTGATGATAGGATTGGTCTGTTGGGGGTGAACGGCAATGGTAAATCTACCTTTGCAAAACTTATTGCCAATGAGCTTAAAGCAATGGAGGGGCAATTACGGCGTGGGCGTGGGCTCGAGATTGCCTTTTTTGCGCAACATCAAATGGATGTGCTAAAGCCAGAACAAACCCCTCTTGAGCATGTTGAAACCCTTATGCCCAACGATAGCGAGGCCAAACGACGGGCTCGAGTAGCGCAAATGGGGCTTGGCATTGATAAAATGGATACTCTTGCCAAGAAACTTTCGGGCGGTGAAAAAGCACGTCTCTTATTAGGGCTTATTACCTTTAAGGGGCCGGGCATGTTAATCCTTGATGAACCAACCAATCACCTTGATATTGATAGTCGTGATGCACTTATTGCGGCGTTAAATGAATATGAAGGTGCGGTTCTAATCATCTCGCATGATAGCCACCTCATAAAATCTACTGTTGATCAAATTTGGATTGCGCAAAATGGCACAATAGAAATTTATGATGATGATATAGATGCTTATAAGCGAAAATTACTTGGTCTTGCTACACGTTCTAAATCAAAACAGGGCGGTAAAAATAATTCTAATGATAAAAAAGCACAACGAAAGATTGCGGCGCAAAAGCGAGCATTACTATCTCCTTTGAAAAAAGAAATATCGCAAATAGAGCAAAAAACTGCTCGCTTAAATATTGAACTAGAAAAAATTGAAGCGCAATTAGAAAATCCAGAACTCTATAATGGTGAAGGCGAGCCAGACAAAGTCATATTGCTTGGTTCTGATAAAGCAAAAATTGAGAAGCAAATCGAGAATAGCGAAGCGCTGTGGTTTGAAAAAACTAGTGACTTAGAAAAAGCACAAGCGGCACAAGCAAATGAATAAAGCGCAAGAAATAATAACAAAGCTAGGCTTAAAAAAGCACCCCGAAGGTGGATATTATCATCAAACATTTCGTGATGAAAAACAAGATAATGAACGAGCCATTTCTAGTGCAATATATTATTTGTTAGAAAAGAATGACAAATCACATTGGCACAGAATCGATGCTGTTGAGATATGGCATTTTTATGCTGGCTCTCCACTTAAGTTAAGCATAAGCGATGGCAAACAAGTTGAGGAGCATATTTTAGGTTCTGATATTTTTTCAAATGAATCACCGCAAATAATTGTGCCATGCCATCAATGGCAATCAGCAATTTCGCTTGGTGAGTGGACATTAGTTGGGTGTACTGTTGCGCCCGGATTTGAATTTTCTAATTTTGAAATAGCGCCATTTGACTGGTCGCCAAACAACAATTAATATGATTTGAAAAAAATTTGGTGATTTATGCGAGTAGTTTTATTTTTTGTTTTTATCTTTGGTTTTAGTAGTTTTTCTTTTGCGCAAACAGAGCAAAAAGACAGAACAAATGAATTTGTTTTCAATAATTCCCTTTTCATTCTCTATCATGAAATAGGTCATTTATTAATTTCTGAATTAGATATTCCAATTTTGGGTCGTGAAGAAAATGTTGCAGATAATTTTGCAACTCTTGAACTATTAAAAATTGAAAGTGATGAAGCAAACAACATTCTTATTGATAGTGCCGATGGATGGTTTTTATCGAGCGTAGATCAGAATGATGATATAGTTTCAAACGAAGCTTTTTATGCTGAACATGCTCTTGATGTGCAAAGGGCTTATCAGATAGTTTGCTTAATGATTGGCAAGAACAAGGAAGCTTTTAAGCAGGTTGCTGTTAAGCTTGAGATAGATGAATTGCGTCAAGAATCTTGTTATTATGATTATATTTTAGCGCAAGAAAGTTGGGAAAAAGTTCTAAAACCACACAAGAAGAATGTCCCCTCAGATCTAAATATTAGAGCGTTTTATGATCGGGGCACAGGATCTATTGCAATTAGGAAATTATTGCAGGAAGGCAAATTATTAGAAAATGCAATCAATGGTGTTTTGCGGGAGTATAATTTTCCAAATAAATTTAATTTAAGAGCTAAAAATTGCGGTGAAGCAAACGCCTTTTATGATGGTTGGGTTTCTGAATTATTATTTTGTTATGAGTTAGCTGAATATTTTGAAGCAATTTTCAACGAAGATAGTCTTGCTATAAAATTATCAGACCCCATAAAAACCCCACAAGATATTGAAAAAGATATTTTTCAGCCTAAAAAGAAAACTAGTGATAATATCAAGGATAATGACGATTAATAATAGCCTAATCTCCAAGGGCGATTATTGCTTGAAATAGCAGGCCTTATAGTAAAATCCTGTTGTTTTTCATTCCAATAAAGCCATTGTGTGCCTTCATTTCGTATATTTTCTATATCAATAACTTGCGTTATTTCTTTACAATAGTTTGGTGCTTTTAATCGAGTGATTACTAAATCAGCAATAGCGCAATCCTCAATAAATGCTCTTCTTGTTTGCTTGACTAATGAGATTGAGAACCCAACTGGGCTATTATAAAAGCACGCTATCTCATCGCATAATGCACCAGATAATTTTGCTTCGATTTCTTCTTGATAAGTATCTTGCCAAGCATTGGTAGTAAAAGAATTTAGCCTGCCCGCAATTAGCCCTAAACCATATTCTCCATTTGCTAAATCATTACCTCTAATTGCAACGGCCTTTGTTGAAGCAGAAACTAAAATGTCTGGCTGCTTATCAAGAGCAAAAATAAATATTAAAGGCAAAGCTAATATTGGGCCCAAAAACTTTAATTTACCAATAAAAAAAGCAAACCAAGCAAAGGCGATTAGGCCTATGATTAGCGATATGGGTAGCAAGATAAAATTAACACCAAGCCCTTCGCTTAAATTAGCAACTCTTTGCGCAATATTTAATATTAAATTTATTGCCCAACCCATGACATTTAATAGCGGCGCTTCTAGCCCTAGCGGCATAAGCAAAACTGCGATAAAGGCAGCAGGCAAAACAAAAAAAGTTAAGATTGGTAGAGCAGCTAAATTCCCAAAAACACCAAGTGGTGCAATTTGTTGGAAATGATAGGCGGCAAAAATTGCGGTAGCTAATCCAGCAATTATGCTTGTTGATGCAAGGGCTAAAAAGAATTGCAATATGCCTGAGGCAAAGCCAAGCCTTTTACTGACTTTTTGCCTTAACACTTCATAAGTTGCAATTAGAGCTACAACTGCTGCAAATGACAGTTGAAAGCTTGGTAAAAAAATTGCGCTTGGATCAAGTATAATAACAAACAATGCTGCAAAAGCTACATTTCTCATTGTTAAGGCCTTGCGCCCAACAATTACCGCTCCAAATATCAATATTAGCATTATTGTTGCTCGAACCGCAGAAACGCTTGCGCCTGATAGGGCAAGATATATTAGTGCCGCCAAAATACCGATTATGGCGCTTATTTTTTTAACTGCAAAGCGCTGAGTAAATGAATATGAAAGCGATAGGACAATTCTAATAAAAGCAAAAACTCCGCCCGCAACTAATGATAGATGAAGTCCAGAAATAGCTAACATATGTGCAAGACCTGCTGTTGCCATTTTTGTACGTGTTTCATCTTTTATATTGCTTTGGTCGCCAACAATAAGCGCTAAGGCAATGCCTTTTGCTGGCTCTTGCAATGCTGAACTTATCCTTTTGCCAATATTAAAGCGGGATTGATCAATGAAAGACTTAAAAGAAAAATCATTTTGTTTTGTTATAATTTTTGGAGCGTTTGTGGTGCTGGCAAATGCTCCAATTCCAACAAAATAAGATTGAAACTGTGAATCATAACCGCCTACGGTAACGGGGCTAGGCACTGGTGCAAATCGCATTTTGCCTTCAATAATATCTCCGACTTCTAAAACAGGCCCTTTGCGAACAAATAATCTAGCATTTCTAATTGGTAAATCACGTGAGTTTTCAACTGCATTGATATTTGAAACTATAATTCTTTGTCCATCATCTCTTAATGAAAGCACTTTTATTACTTTTGCTTGATAAGAGCCGAAAGAAGGGTATTTGAGCATTTGTGTGCCAAATATCTGAGCGTGAATTGGTAATAAAATAAAGCCAGTCCAAATAGAAAAAAGCAAAATTAAAGAGATATTCAAATTGCCCTTTATTATTTGCCAAATTAATAATGACAGTAATATAAAACCGCTAAAAATTATAATAGACCAGCTTGGCTCAAACGATAGAACACTATAAATAATTATACCAAAGATCATCATAAAGACCATTAGAATGAATAATCTCTTTTGATAGATTGCCTCGTTAAATTTCTTAATTATATTTGCAATTTGGCCTTCAATTTTCTCCAATTTTCCCCCAATGAATTTGGCTCTATCTTCTTTATTCTAGCTTTAATTTTGGATTTGTTCCTTGCGCTAAGATTTGCCTATGCTACACACCATTAAGAAAAATTCAAACAGCATTATGAAAGCTTACAAACAAATGCCAAGACAAGTAATTACTAGATTTGCCCCCTCTCCCACTGGTTATTTACATATTGGTGGGGCTAGAACAGCTTTGTTTAATTGGGTCTATGCCAAAAAAAATAATGGCAAAATGCTTTTAAGAATTGAGGATACTGATCAGGAGCGATCAACTGATGCCGCCCAAGAAGCTATTCTTGATGGCTTGAGTTGGCTTGGCATAGATTGGGACGATGCGCCAGTTTCGCAAATTGCAGATGCTGAACGCCACAAGGAAATAGCTGAGCAACTAGTTGAAAATAACCTTGCTTATAAGTGTTATTGTTCATCAGAAGAATTAGTAAAAATGCGTGAAGAAGCAAAGGCAAAAGGGTTGGCATCAAAATATAGTGGCAAATGTCGTGATTTGAGCGATGCTAGCGTGCCAACAGATATAGAGCCAGTAATCCGACTAAAAATAAAACCTTCCAAAGAAATAATTGTCAAAGATCATGTGCAAGGCGATGTGAAATTTAACAGTGATAATTTTGATGATTTTATTATCCTGCGCTCAAATGGAACTCCGACCTATATGTTAGCCGTTGTAGTTGATGACCATGATATGGGCATTACGCATATTGTTCGTGGTGACGATCATTTAACAAATGCCGCTCGCCAAATTATGATATATAATGCGCTAGGTTGGGACGTTCCTGAAATGGCGCATATCCCACTTATTCACGGAGCAGATGGTGCAAAACTATCTAAAAGACATGGTGCGCTTGGCGTCGATGCTTATAGAAAAATGGGATATTTGCCTAAAGCCATACGCAATTATTTGGCACGTTTGGGCTGGTCTCATGGGAACGATGAAATATTTTCAACAGAGCAAATGATTAATTGGTTTGATCTTGATGGTCTAAATAAAGGTGCTTCAAGATTTGATTTTGTAAAACTAGCAAACCTAAATGCTCATTATATTAAGCAAAGCGATGAAATAGAGCTGTTTGAAATAATGATATCATTATGCAAAGAATTGGAGCTAACTTTTGATGAGGAAGGCCTGACGGCTAATAAAGAAACCGTCCTTAGCGCTCTTGAACAATTAAAACCAAGAGCAAAGACAATTTTAGATCTAATTGAATTAGCAAGATTTATCTATGCTACTCGCCCTTTGCAACTAGATGAGAAATCCAGCAACCTCTTAACAGATGATAATAAAATAATGATTGGCAAAATCATTACAAAATTGAATAATTTAACAAATTGGTCGCTTGAGGAAATCAAACAACAGATTAAAGAATTCGCTGATGAAAATGAGCAAAAACTAGGCAAAGTTGCTCAACCACTAAGAGCGGCCTTAACAGGAAGCACTGCCTCTCCTTCGATTTTTGATGTTATGGTATTAATTGGTAAAGACGAATCACTTAATAGGTTAAAAGACCAAGCAATAACTAAGTAAAACTGCTTAGTTTAGTGCATGCTGGTTGCATAAGTGCGCTAAATCTAATACCAAGAGCGCAACAAATGATTTATTCATTAAAATAAGCTAGTGGATATTAAAAATCTTATCCATCGGTTAGCCAAATCTGGCAATTTCAATTATTAAGGGGAACTCAATGACAAAACAAAAAGCAAAATTAACGATTGGTGACAAAACATTTGAATTCCCAATTCTTGATGGATCTGTCGGCCCTTCAGTAATTGATATACGCTCGCTATATGCTCAAACTGGTTTATTTACATATGATCCCGGTTTCACCTCTACTGCTGCTTGTGATAGCTCAATTACTTATATTGATGGTGATAAGGGTGAATTATTATATCGTGGATATCCGATTGATCAATTAGCCGATGATAGTCATTTCCTTGAAGTTTGCTTTTTACTTCTTTATGGCAACCTGCCAAGCGCTTTAGAGCTTGAAGCCTTTGAAACTCGGGTAACACGCCACACAATGATGCATGAGCAAATGCACCAGCTTTATCACGGTTTTAGACGTGATGCGCACCCTATGGCTATTGTTTGTGGTGTTGTTGGGGCAATGGCAGCATTTTATCATGATAGCACAGATATAAGTGATCCTGAACAACGTGAAATTGCTTCAATTCGCATGATAGCAAAAATGCCAACTATTGCAGCAAATGCTTATAAATATTCTATTGGTCAACCATTTGTTTATCCACGCAATGACCTTTCGTATGCTGAGAATTTCTTGCATATGTGTTTTTCTGTGCCTGCGGAAGATTATAAGATTGATCCAATCCTATCAAAAGCTATGGATAGAATTTTTACTCTTCATGCTGATCACGAGCAAAATGCTTCAACCTCAACGGTTAGGCTTGCAGGTTCTTCTGATGCAAATCCATTTGCTTGTATTGCGGCGGGTGTTGCTTGTCTTTGGGGGCCAGCGCATGGTGGTGCTAATGAGGCAGCGCTTAATATGTTGCGTGAAATTGGCACTGTTGATAATATCCCAGAATATGTTGCACGAGCCAAAGATAAGAACGATCAATTTCGTTTAATGGGTTTTGGACATAGAGTTTATAAATCTTACGATCCACGTGCTAAAGTTATGCAAGAATCAGCGAAAGAAGTGCTTGAACTTATGGGGGGTAGCAATAACCCAACGTTGCAAGTAGCTCGTGAGTTAGAAAAAATCGCCCTAGAAGATCCTTATTTTGTTGAGCGTAAACTCTATCCAAATGTCGATTTCTATTCAGGGATAATTTTGAACGCTATTGGATTTCCAACCTCTATGTTTACAGCTATTTTTGCTCTATCTCGCACTGTTGGCTGGATTGCACAATGGAAAGAAATGATTGGCGATAAACAAAAGAAAATTGGTCGCCCTCGTCAACTTTATGATGGATCGGCCTATCGTGATTATGTTGCGATTGATAAGCGCTAGGTCTTACAAATAGGAAATTACTCTTGAGGCTGGATCTTGTTTTTTTGAAACTTGTCCAGTTTGCAAGATAGCAGTCATTTTTTGAAATGATTGTTTTTGTAAGTCCCTTGCACCATCATTGAGCAATAGTTCTTTTGCAAACTTATAAAGATTATCTGTTAGATTATTATCTGGGAAGATTTCTGGAATTATTTCTTTATCTAATAGTATATTAGGCAAGCTAATCAATGGCATACCTGCCTTTTTGAAATGACGCATCTGTATGTTATCAGGAACATATGTTCCAACCATTGCAACGCCCTCTAATGCTAACTCAAGGGTAATTGTGCCCATGCTAACTATTGCAATTTTAGTTTTCATTAGTGCATCTTGGCGCTCTATATTATCAGAAATCACTTTGATTGATATGTCCAAACCACTAACTTGTTTTTTTATATCATTTTCAAGATGTGGCAAAGTTGGCAAAACAAATTCCTCTATGCCTGTTTCATTTTTTAGTCTTTGTAAGATTTGCAAAAATACTGGTAGGTGACGGCGGATTTCGCCTTTTCTTGATCCCGGATATATTGCAATTAAATTTTTCTGTTTTGCTTCTTTAACATTTTCCTGTTTTAGTTTTTGCAACAAAGGGTGGCCTACATAAGAAGTTTTAGGCCCCCTCAAGTTTTTCATAACTTCTACCTCAAATGGAAATATCGCTAATATTTCATTAAACACTTTTTCAAGCTTTATGGCACGCTCTGGCTTCCACGCCCAAACAGCGGGAGCTACATAGAGTAATATTGGTTTTGAGTAATTTCTTTTTCGTAATTGCTTTGCGACTAAATAGGAGAACTCTTGCGAATCTATCAAAACAACTACATCTGGTGCGTTTTTAATTATAAAATTCACTACCTGCCTTATGCGCCATAATAATTTTGGAAGTCTTTTTATTACATCAGCAAAGCCCATTACTGAAATATCACTCATTGGAAATATAGACCTAAGCCCAACTTGGCGCATGTTTGAGCCACCAACCCCATAGATTTTGAATTTTGAAAATATCTGTAAAGAGCGAATTAAATCTGCCCCAATATTATCCCCAGAAGGCTCGCCAGCTAGAATAAATATTGATTTAATATCTTCTTTTATCACCTTATTTTGCCAATTCTAATATCTTATTGACCATTATTGCTATTACGGGGCAAACAAATTGCTCGCTCGGCAGAGCTTATAAACTCAGCAACTTCACGAACAAGGTCTGATCCAGAAAAAAGGCTTTTTGCGTCATCAACCCTTTCCCGTAAAGTCCCCTCAGATGAAGAAAACATACGATAAGCTGCTCTAAGAGTATGAATTTCATCACGATTAAAACCACGACGCTTTAATCCAACAATATTAAGACCCGATAGTTTGGCTCGATTACCCATTGCCATGCCGTAAGGAATAACATCTGAATCAACCATTGAATGAGCGCCAATAAAAGCGTGTGATCCAATTCTTACAAATTGATGCACAACCACCATGCCACCAATAGTAACAAAATCTCCTGTTACGCAATGACCTGCTAAACCACTAAGGTTTGCCATAATTACATTATTTCCAACTATGCAATCGTGCGCCACATGCGTTCCAGCCATTAGTAAGCAATTATCACCAACTTGTGTCAATAATCCGCCACCCTCTGTTCCTGGGTTAAGGGTAGCATTTTCTCGAATTGTGCAATTATCACCAATTATAAGGCGGCTTGGCTCACCGTGATATTTGAGGTCTTGGGGTTGATGCCCAATGCTAGCAAAAGGAAATATTTTGCTTTTTGAGCCAACTTCTGTATTCCCTGCTATGCTAACATGAGAGACAAGCTCCACGTGATCTTTGAGAATAACCTCACTACCAATTATACAATATGGGCCAATTTGGACACCAACACCTAATTGAGCGCCTGCTTCAACTATGGCAGTTGGGTGAATTACTGTGCTGTCTAATTGCTTACTCATAGATCACTTAAATCCCTAATTATTTAGCTTCCCTCATCATAGCGCCAACTTCAGCCTCAGCAACCACAACTCCATCAACTTTAGCTATTGCTAAATAGCGTCCGATAGGCCCACGCCTTTTCAATAGTTCAAGGTGATATTCTAACCTATCACCAGGAACAACTGGTTTGCGAAATTTTGCTTTATCAATCGTTAGCATATAAACGTCAAACTTTTTTCCCGAACCTCTTTCTTCAGCAATAACAATCGCTCCAGCAGTTTGCGCCATTCCTTCAATGATTAAAACACCCGGAAAAATAGGCTCGCCTGGGAAATGTCCCTGAAACACAGGTTCGTTAAAAGTAATATTCTTGATGCCAATGGCAGATTTATGGCCATCAATTTCTATGATTTTATCTAACATAAGAAACGGATAGCGTTGCGGAAGGCAATCCATTATTTCAGATAAATTCAAACAGGTTTTTTCACTCATTGTTAAATCTTCTCATCTTTATTTTTCACCAAACTTTTTAGGGCAGCTAGCTCTTTCCAAAAAGACTTCGTGTCTTGCGCCGGAGCGCCAATTATTCTAGACCCTTGCGGCCAATCTTTGGTAACAGCTGCCCGCCCATGTATAATAGAATTAGCCCCAACACTTAAATGACCAGCAGATCCAACACCGCCTCCCAAAAGACAATTATCACCTATATTAGTTGATCCTGCAAGTCCAGCAGTCGCTGCAATGAGGCAATATCTACCAATATTACAATTATGACCGATCTGCACCAAATTATCTATTTTTGTCCCCTCACCAATAGTAGTATCCCCCAGCGCTCCTCTATCAATAGTCGAATTTGCACCAATTTCAACTTTATCTTGAATAATCACCCGACCTAATTGTGGAATTTTAATGTTTGATTTTGCAATATCAAGCCAGCCAAACCCCTCAGTGCCAATTCTAGCTCCAGAATGAACAATAACTTCATCGCCAATATGAGAATAAACAATCGAAGAATTTGCTTCAATTACGCAATTTCTACCTATTGTTACCCCATCTCCTATTGTTACATTAGCTCCCAAGAATGTCTCGGCACCTATTTCAACATTGTCGCCCAAAACTACCCCTTGTGATAGAAACACATCTTTTTCTAGGTTTTGTTTAGGCTCAATTTGGCTTCTTAATAATCTACTCTTTGCACCTTGCGGATATAGTTCTTCTAATATCTTAGTGAATACTAAATGCGGGTCTTTTGCTAAAATTGCTAAAGTACCATTTGGAACAGCATCAACAATAGATTTATGAACAATAACACAACCAGCATTAGTTTTAGATAAGGGCTCAAGATATTTTCTATTTGCTGCCAGTGAAATTTCATTGAGTTTTGCATTTTGCAGCTCATTGGCGCCAGAGATTATCTGTTGATCATCACTACTGCTTGGCAAAAGATCTTCAAATCCTGCCTTAATCAGCAAGTCTTTTATTGAAGTTTTGCCAGTAAAGGCATGAAAGCGTAAATCAACCATTTTTTACCTAAAAAAATACCGCAACGCACAGACGTTGCGGTATTTATATAAAGTCATAATACAAAGCTTAAAGCAATGTTCTCATTGTTAATTGGAATACTTGTGTGCTATCTGCCGCATCTTTTTGTAATACTTGAGCAAAGTCACCACGAAGTGGGCCAAATGGTGAATCCCAAATAATAGAAGCACCTATAGATGAGCGTAATGGTTGAGTTGTTCCAGCCGTTGCAGCTGGCCCACCTATTGATTCAGGACCAACATATCCAGCATCTGCCCAAATAGCACCTGATAGACCGTATGATTCTGGCAATACTGGAATTGGGAATTCAACTTCTGCTGAAAGTCCAGCATACCAAGTTGCACCAAGTCCTTCACCAGAGGCTAAGATGCGAGGACCCATACCACCACCTGTAAAGCCACGAACTAATTGCGGCCCTAAAATAAATGTCTCTGTTGGATGAACACCAGAACCACTAAGATCACTAACAATTCCAGCTTGACCTTCTATAGAAGCTATAAAGCCACTATCTTCAACTATTGGAAGGAAGTAACGCGCTTTTATATCTGTTTTAATATAATTATTATCAAAGCCCACATATTGCTGAGTAAGGCTAGCATAAAGTCCAGTGGTTGGTTTTCTGATATCGTCAAGACCATTATAAGTGAGTGAATATCCAACAAATGCTTTGGTGCGAATATCACCATCAGTA
>JAJRPR010000123.1 GCA_024280655.1 Alphaproteobacteria bacterium
CGACTCCCATAATCTAGATTTCGCAATGAAATATCCCTGCGTGCCTGCGGCAAATAGCAACATGGCAATCGTTGCTACAATGAACACCATTATGCCTTGTGTAAGAGTAACATCAATCAACAATAGATCCGTGTTAAAGATAAACAAGAACGGTAGGGCGACTGTGCGTAAAGAATAAAAGAATGCCACAAACCCTGTTTTAATCGGATCTCCCCCCGAAACGGCTGCCGCCGCAAACGAGGCCAAGCCCACCGGGGGCGTGACGTCCGCCATTATCCCAAAATAGAATACGAATAAATGCACAGCAATTAGCGGCACAATAAGGCCGTTCGCCGCACCAAGCTCAACAACAACCGCCGCCATCAAAGATGAAACCACGATATAATTAGCTGTTGTCGGTAATCCCATGCCCAAAATAAGCGAAAGAATACCTACAAATATAAGCATTAATATCAAATTACCACCTGATATAAATTCAACCAATTCAGCCATCACCTGACCAACGCCAGTTAGTGTAACCGTGCCAACGATAACACCAGCGGTAGCCGTAGCAATACCAATGCCGATCATATTTCTTGAACCAGCAATCATGCCATCAACGAGATCTAAAAATCCAGCCTTCATTTCTGCCGCTAAATTGCCGCTTTTTCTAAAAATTGCTTTTAGCGGCTTTTGCGTCAATAAGATAACAATCAATAATAATGATGCCCAAAACGCTGATAGACCCGGAGATTTTCTCTCAATCATCAAGAACCAAACCAACACAACAATCGGCAATATATATTGCAAGCCTGTTGTTTTCACTTCGTCATAAACAGGCAATTCAACAATTTCTGCATTCGGATCATCCATTTCAAGATCTGGCTTTTTCGCCGCAACAAACACCAAGCCAACATAAGCAAGAAAAACTAGAACAGCTAATATTAATGAAGCACTACCACCAAACGCGCCACGCATCCAGCCAATGCCATAATATATCCCAAACGCCAATGCGCCAAACACTGCAAAGCCTAAAAAGGTAGAAATTAATTTTTGCAACAGCGATTTCGCCGCCATAACAGGCTTTGGTAATGCCGACATACCTTTTTTCAGCGCTTCAAGGTGCACAATATAGAGCAAAGCAATATATGAAATAACCGCGGGCAAAAGCGCCGCTTTAATAACTTCAATATATGGTATCCCCACATATTCAACCATTAAGAAAGCCGCCGCTCCCATCACTGGTGGCATTAATTGTCCGTTTACCGAAGAAGCAACCTCAACCGAGCCAGCTTGCTCAGGAGTAAAACCAACTCGCTTCATAAGCGGAATAGTAAATGTACCAGTGGTCACAACATTAGCAATCGAAGAACCAGAAATAAGTCCAGTCATAGCCGAGCCAACAACCGCCGCTTTTGCCGGACCACCACGTAAGTGACCAAGCAAAGAGAAGGCGATTTTAATGAAATAATTACCAGCTCCTGCTTTATCAAGCAATGAACCAAACAACACGAACAAGAACACAAAACTAGCCTAAACCCCAAGCGCAATACCGAACACACCCTCAGTTGTAAGCCACATGTGGCTCATAGTTTTTGAAATACTCGCTCCCTTCCATTTTATAACTTCTGGAATAAAGGCAGCTGAGCCAAAAAATACATAGACCAAGAATATTATCGCAACAATCGCCAAAGCTGGCCCTAGCGCTCGTCTTGTTGCCTCAAGCAAAATAATCATACCAACTACTGCCATCCATATTTGATATTGCTCAGGCAGTCCTTGCGCACCAGTATTTGCTAAAGTCTCATAGGCATAAAACGCATAACCAGCACAAATTGCGCCAATAGCACCAAATATCCAATCAAAAATTGGAATTCTATCACGGGACGAATTTTTGAACGCTGGATAGACCATAAAGGCAAGAAATATTGCAATAGCTAAGTGAATAGAGCGGGTCTGTGTATCATTTAGCACAGGAATGAAAGAGCTAAAAAACGGGGTAAAGGGTAAAGGCGAAGCAATCCATATTTGAAATGTTGCCCAAAATAGAGCAATGCCCGCAATCATTTTACCAACTGGCCCTGCGGGGTTTCTTGCCCCAGAATCTGTTGACGCAACTAGATCTTCTAGTTCTTCATCGCTCATTTGAGTGTTTTTTTGTGCTTTATCCTCGGCCATTTATTCCCCCTCCCAAGAAAATAGTAAATTTGAAATAATAATTTACAAATAGTAATTTTGAAAACAATATTTATAAATTATTGTATAATAAAACGATGGCGCAATTTCTTGCGCCATCGCTAAAAAATCTAAAACCTAGTCTAGACCGTTTTCTTTATAATACTTCATAGCACCAGCATGGATAGGTGCTGAAAGACCATCTTTAGCCATTTGTTTTGGATCAAGATTTGCAAATGCTGGGTGTAGCTTGCGGAATGCATCGATATTATCGAACACTGCGCTAACTAATGCATAAACAACTTCATCAGAAACAGCAGTTGAACTTACAAATGTTGCACCAACACCAAATGTTTGTGTATCATCTGGGTTACCGCGATACATGCCACCAGGAATGGTAGCTACACGATAATAATCATTATCAGCGATTAGTTTTTCAACTTCTGGACCTGTTACAGAAACTAGAACACTCTCACAGGATGTTGTTGCTTCTGAAATTGAGCCAGATGGATGACCAACTGTATAGACCATTGCGTCAATTTTATTGTCGCAAAGTGCTTGTGATTGCTCACTCGCTTTTAACTCAGATGCAAGAGCAAAGTCTGCATTTGTCCAACCAAGCGCATTCATTAGAACTTCCATAGTTCCACGTTGTCCAGAACCGGGGTTACCAATATTAACACGCTTGCCTTTTAGATCAGCAAAAGTTTTAATTCCTGCATCAGCACGAGCTACAACAGTGAATGGCTCAGGGTGAACTGAAAATACAGCACGAAGTTCGGTAAACGGACCCTGATCTGCAAATTTTGATGTGCCATTATATGCGTGATATTGCCAATCAGATTGTGCAACACCAAACTCTAATTCGCCTGCGCGAATTGTGTTAATGTTATAAACAGAACCACCAGTTGATTCTACTGCACAACGAATGCCAGTTTCTTTACGGTTTTTATTAACCAGACGGCAAATTGCGCCACCTGTTGGATAATAAACGCCAGTAACGCCACCAGTACCGATTGATATGAATTGCTGTTGCGCTACTGCGCCAAAGCTAAATCCGCTCATAGCAACAGCTGCTACGGCGCCTATAATTAGTTTTTTCATGTAGTCCTCCAAAAAATATACACTTATTAAATTTATTGTTTTTATAGTACTGCCAATTCAACGCATCACAATGGCAAACTGTCAAGTAATTAACAAAAAAATTACAAATTTTATTTGATGTTTTGGTATAATTTCAGCAATATTTCAACTTCGCCGCTTGTGCGAAGCACAACAGGCACACGCTGATGTATATTTGTCGCACTTATTTCTCTAATCGGAGCAGGGTTAGAAATAGCCATTCCGCCAGCATTTTCAACTAGCATTGCCATTGGGTTAGCCTCATATAAAAAACGTAACTTACCGTTTTCACTGCCCTTTTTATCCATGCTAGGATAAATAAAAACCCCACCATGCATAAATATACGATGCACATCGGCAACCATTGAGCCAGCCCATCGCATATTAAAATTCTTTTTTCGCTCGCCCATTTCACCCAATAAACATTGCTCAATATATTTAGCTATCGCACTATCCCAAAAGCGCTGATAAGACATATTAATGGCAAATTCATTGCTATTTTTTGCAATAGAAATATCACCATCAACCAATAAAAATCGCTGTTGTTTTTCGCTTAAGGAAAACATAGATACTTTGTTGCCAACGCTAACCATCAACAAGCAAGCAGGGCCATAAATAAAATACCCAGCCGCTTTTTGATTTTTACTAGCACTTAAAACATCGTTTGAAGTAATATTTTTAGAATTGCTAGCAAGTTCAAGTACCGAAAAAATAGTACCTATTATACCATTATTATCAATATTTGACGAACCATCAAGCGGATCAAAACACACCGTCAAATTTGCGTTTTTGCTTTTATTTGGATTTTGAATGACCTCATCAATTTCCTCAGAAACCATTGCACTTACAGATGAAATTCTAAGCAAATCACCAACCATTAGATCATTGGTAATAATATCGAGATCTTTTTGTACCTCGCCTTGCACATTAGTTTGACTGCTTGCGCCAATTAGTCCATCAAGCGGCGCATTTTTGACGATTTTAGCAATTTTTATGCAAGAGCCTGCAATGGCCAATAGGATATCAGAAACACCCTTTGTTGCTCCCTGCCCTTTTAGCCAATCTTTTAATGTTTGCTTTTGCAATTAAAACCTAACCTTTAGTAGTATCATATAGACCGCCAGCATAACGATCTGCCATTGTTTGTAATGATACTGGTTTAATCTTATCCGCCATACCAGCACAACCAAAAATCTCATTACGCTTAGCACAAAGATTAGTTGCTCTCTCACGACCTGGTCCAAGAATAGCACGAACATCAAATGATGATCGGTTTTCATCAAGGAATTTACGAATTGATCCAGTCATTGCCATACGAATATCAGTATCAATATTGATTTTACGAACACCCGATTTAATACCACGCTCAACTTCTTCTAAGGGAACACCAAAAGTTTCTGGAATAAAACCGCCATGCGCATTTATAAGTTGCTGTAATTCTTCTGGAACACTTGAAGCACCGTGCATCACAAGATGGGTATTTGGAAGGCGCTCATGAATTTTTTCAATCACACTCATTGCCAAAATATCTCCACTTGGACGACGTGAGAATTTATATGCACCGTGCGATGTGCCAACTGCAACCGCTAGCGCATCAATGCCAGTAGCACGCACAAATCTTTCAGCTTCTTCAGGATCTGTTAGTAGCATATCTTTCCCAAGTTTGCCTTCAAATCCATGCCCATCTTCTTTTTCGCCTTCGCCTGTTTCAAGCGAACCTAACACCCCACTTTCACCCTCAACAGAAATTCCACGTGAGTGCGCAAGTTCAACAACATTTGATGTCACTTCAGCATTATAATCAAAATCAGATGGAGTTTTAGCATCGGCCATTAAAGAGCCGTCCATCATAACTGATGAAAAACCAAAATCCATTGCCGAAGAGCAAGTGCTAAGATCATTACCATGATCAAGATGCAAGCAAACTGGCAAATGCGGATAGCGCTCAATCGCTCCCATAAATAAATGTTTTAATATAGTATCATCAATGTATTTTCGAGCCGAGCGAGAAGCCTGCAATAAAACTGGTGAATTTGTTTTGTCAGCCGCCGCCATTACCGCTTGCAAAGTTTCAAGATTAGTAATGTTAAAAGCTGGCATTCCATAACCATGCTCTCCAGCATGATCAAGTAATTGTCTAAGCGAAATAAGAGCCATTATAAACCTTTCTATATATTCTAGTTTGACTAAGCAATTTTGCGCCTTTGCGGGCTACCTAGTGCATAATCACTATTATCAAGTGACATTTTTCTAAAATTATCGCTAAATAATTGCGCTAATTTTGCCGCTTGCGTATCGTACGCTACGACATCTTCCCAAGTCTGGCGTGGGTTCAAAATCTTAACATCAATACCCTCAATAAAAGTTGGCACTTCAAGACCAAAATTTTCATCAACACGATAGGTAACATCATCAAGATCACCACTAAGCGCCACTTCAAGCATTGCCCGTGTATCCTTAAGCTTCATGCGATGCCCAACCCCATAAGCACCACCAGTCCAACCAGTATTTAACAACCAGCAATTAGCACCACTTGATGCAAGCCGCTGTTTAAGCAAATCACCATAGACGGTTGGCATGCGTGACATGAAAGGCGCACCAAAACAGGTTGAAAATGTCGCTTGCGGCTCGGTCACGCCTCGCTCAGTCCCTGCAACTTTTGCCGTATAACCAGAAAGGAAATAATATACCGCCTGCTCTTTTGTTAAACGAGCAATTGGAGGCAAAACGCCAAACGCATCAGCGGTTAAAAGCACAACATTTTTTGGCGTTGGGGCAACACCGCTTTCAACTCTATTAGCAATAGCCGCTAGAGGATAAGCAATGCGTGTGTTTTCTGTTAAGCTAGAATCAGCATAATCAGGCTCGCCCGTTGCTTCATCAATCACCACATTTTCTAAAATAGCACCATCATGTTGCGCCGCCGCATAAATTTCAGGCTCAGATTGTTTACTTAAGTTAATAGCTTTGGCATAACAACCACCCTCTAAATTAAAGATGCCATTTTCACTCCAACCATGCTCATCATCGCCAACTAGCGCACGATCACTCGAGGCAGAAAGCGTCGTCTTGCCAGTCCCCGAAAGTCCAAAAAACAAAGTACTATCACCCTTAGGCCCAACATTTGCAGAACAATGCATTGGCATAATATCGCTATCTGGCGCATGATAATTGAATAATGAAAACACAGATTTTTTAATCTCACCAGCATATTGCGTACCGCAAATCACCACAATATTACGAGACAAATCAAGCGCAATACAGGTTTCCGATTTAGAGCCATGACGACTTGGATCAGCCAAGAAATCTGGAGCATGAACAATGCTTACATTAGCAGAAAAATCTCTTAAATCAGATTGTCTTGGACGGATAAGTAGATTGCGAATGAACAGAGCGTGCCAAGCATTTGGTGTAAAAACTTCTACCTGATATCGATTATCTTTATCGGCACCAGCAAATAATTGCTGCTCATATATTTCTTTACCAGATAGGTGCTCAATAGCATCGTTAAGCAAAATATCAAAACTCTCAGTACTCATAATATTGGTATTGTCCCACCAGACCTTATTTTTGGTTTCATCATCTTTGACGATAAATTTATCACCTGCTGAACGACCAGTAAATTTACCAGTAGTCATAGCAAGCGCACCACTAGATAGTTGCCTAGCCCCTTGTTTTTTCGCTAAACCAATAAGTGAGAAAGTCACGTTATTATCATGAACTCGCGAGGCATTTTTTAAGATTGAAACGGATATTGTGCTATTATTAAGCGAAACACTCATAATTTATTCCCAAAATTATTGACTAAAATAAAGACATAGCCCTTAGTGATAATTAACTCAAAATGTATTTTTGCATACGTATGCAAAAACTGACTTGGCGAGAGGCATAAATGCTTTTGCATACGTATGCAAGAATAATATTGACCAAAGTCAAATTTATTAACATTAGTGTTAATAAGTATTGTATCTATGCCTTTGTTGAACCTCGAATAATCAACTGTCCTTCAACTTCAATATGCATAGCTCGCCTGCTAGATTCAGAATTCATTTGTTCAACAATCTCTATCGCAGCCTTTGCCAGCGCACCAGCTGGCTGCGAAAATGTTGTTAAATCATAGGCTGAATGACTGGCCTCTGGAACATCATCAACCCCAATAATTGAAACTTCATTAGGCACATTAAGATTAAACTCTCGCTTTGCTACATCTAGCACCGAAAACGCCATATAATCAGATGCACAAAAAATTGCGTCAGGTCGGTTTTTTGCCGACAATAATTTGCGAGCCGCATTTGCCGCACCAGAAAAACTATATTCCCCGTATGCTATTGGCACGTTTTTTATGCCGCTTTTTGCCAAGTGCTCAATAAAGCCGTCTTGACGCATTTGACTGGTGCTAGAAGTTTTTGATCCAGCAACAAAAGCAAAATTCTTATGCTTAGTTTTTAGCAAATGCTCAGCCGCCACTTCCCCCGCTCTATGGTTCTCACCCCAAACTGTTGAAACGCCCGCAATTTTACTACCACGATTTATTTGAACGATTGGCACACCTGCCTTTTTACATTGCAACGCTAATTCAGGCGATGCCAAAGTTGCGGTCATAATCAGCGCATCAACCTGATAGCTAAGCGCCCTTTCAAGCATTGGGTCAGTTTCATCATCACTTGGCGAAGTAAACAATAATATATGCTTTCCAATCTCTCGTAATTGCGAAGATAATTGTTGCGCTACATTTGCATAGAACGGATTTTCAAGATTAGAAATCGCCAAAGCAATAATGTTAGATTGGTTGGTCGCAAGCGAGCGAGCCATAAGGTTTGGCTGATAGCCAAGCTCTTTTGCAGCTTGCAAAATTTTCTCACGGGTTTTTTGAGCAATGCTCGCCCCTTTAGTATAGGCACGAGAAACCGCTGATTGGGAACCCCCAGCCAATTTCGCAACATCGCTTTCTGTTGGCGCACGCCGACCACCAATTTTTTTACTCACCACACAAACCAATCAGTTAAAACCATAATCATGCAAATAATAATGCCTAAGGTCAAATTGTAAATATTAGTTTTTCTAATTCAGGCTTTTAATTTGCTTTTATTTTTTATAAAAGAGAATCAGACAGGTTTAGGATAAATAACTGCAAATCAGTGAATTTTCAACTAGCTTAGTGGAATGGTTTAGCGCCAATTCTTGGGGTTTCATAACCGCAATTATGGTATTATTCATCGGCTGGACTTTATCTCGATATTCAGTCAAGGCAATTAACAAGCTTGTTGAAAAAACCCCAAAAGTCGATAAAACAATCGCACCGCTTCTTTCACAGCTAGTACGCTATGCAATATTAATCGTTACAATTATTATCGTGCTAAACCAATTTGGCGTGGCGACAAATTCTATGCTTGCGGTGCTTGGTGCGGCAGGCTTGGCAATCGCTCTAGCATTGCAAGGCACGCTCTCAAATGTTGCCGCTGGTGTTATGCTTATCTGGTTACGCCCATTTTCAGTCGGTGATTATATTTACGCCGCTAGCATTGAAGGCACAGTTACACAAATTGGTCTATTCTCAACCAGAATTCGCAACGCTGATGGGCTATATATTTTCTCGCCAAATTCTAAATTATGGTCTTCTTCAATCATTAACGAAGACAAATTACCCACCCGACGCATCAATCTAAAAATCGGCATTTCTTATGATGCAGACATTGGCAAAGCCAGAAAAATCTTACTAAAAATCGCCAAAGACGAAAAACGAGTGCTAACAGAAAAGCCGCCAGCGGTTTTTGTAGATTCACTTGGTGATAGTGCCGTAATTCTATCTTTTAGGACTTGGGTAAAAAGCTCAGATTTTTACTCAACTCGCTTTGCATTTAACGAACAAGTAAAATTAGAATTTGATAAAGCAGGGATAGAAATTCCATATAATAAGTTGGATGTAAATATCAATTCTAATACTTAACTACCGAAGTCAGTTGATATTTATTCGAGCATAAGACCTTTCAATGCGTTCAAGGTGACAGTCCTTGTCATGCTGAGCGAAGCCGAAGCATCTTTTACTCCTGCGCCCACCATCATACCGAAACATCTTTCCAAAACTCATAGCTAGACGTTTTACCTAACACGTAGTAAGCTCTCTTGAAAATTCTTTGGGAGGGGAAAATGGAAACTACTAATCAAACAACTTTGTTTGGCGCACTACTTGATGCACGCAAAAAATATGGCGGCAAACATATTGTGTTAGAAGATGCAGAACGCCAACCAATCAATTATGATAGGTTGGTGCTTGGCGCAATAATTTTGGGCAAAAAAATCGCCGCCCTTACCGAGAAAAAGGCGGGGGTGTCGGGGAAGCAGCCAACGGATGCGACGGCGACAAGAATAGTGGCGGGGGTGTCGAGGTCGGGCAGCCTGCGTGGCGTGAACGCAAGAAAGAATGAGCGACCAACGGCGACAAGAATAAGAGAAAATGTTGGTGTGTTGCTGCCAAATGTAAACGGCGTAGCGGTAACATTCTTTGCCCTTAGCGCCTATGGTCGAGTGCCAGCAATGCTCAATTTTTCCGCAGGGCTACGCAACATAAAAGCTGCCTGCAAAGCCGCAAATGTTAAAACCATTCTCTCATCTCGCAAATTCATTGAAAAAGCAGAGCTTGGCGATTTAATCACAGGATTAGAAGAAGTGGTCAATATTATCTGGCTTGATGATGTTAAAGAGAGCATTGGTTTGGGCGATAAATTGGGCGGATTATTAACCGCCAAAATGGCAAATAGTTTTTACTCCAAGCAAAATATTATGCCAACTGATATAGGCGCAATATTGTTTACTTCAGGCTCAGAAGGCGTGCCAAAAGGCGTTGTGCTTAGCCATTCAAATTTAATTGCCAACACCAATCAGATTTATGCCCATACCAAATGGAATAAAGATGACAAAATATTCAATCCGCTACCAGTGTTTCATTGTTTTGGACTAACCGCTGGCATGTTATTACCAATTCTAAAGGGCATGTATTGTTTCTTATATCCCTCACCCTTGCATTATAAAATCATTCCGAGCTTGATTAAAAAGGTCAAAGCAACCGTGCTATTTGGCACTGATACCTTTCTAACAGGTTTTGCCCGCTCAGCAAATGAGGGTGACTTTGATAGTTTACGTTTTATCATTGGCGGCGCAGAACGACTAAAACAGCGCACTCGTGATTTGTGGCAAGAAAAATATAATCTTGAACTTTGCGAAGGCTATGGAGCAACCGAATGCGCACCCGTTATTTCGTGCAACACGCTTGAGCATAACAAACATGGCTCAGTCGGCAAAATGGTTTGCGACATCGAACATCGCCTTGAGCCAGTTAAGGGGCTTGATGAAGGTGGGCGTTTATTTGTGCGTGGTGAAAATATTATGCAAGGCTATTATCGAGTAGAAAACCCAGGTGTGTTAGAGCCACCAAAAGATGGCTGGCACGACACAGGCGATATTGTCACTATTGATGACGAGGGATACATAACCATAAGAGGAAGAGCAAAACGCTTCGCCAAAATCGGTGGCGAAATGGTATCGCTCGCAGGAGTAGAAGCCTACGCCTCAATCCTTTGGCCAGAACATACCCACGCAGTAGTTGGAATTGAACATAAAAGCAAAGGCGAGCAATTAGTGCTAATAACAGATCACGACGAAGCCAACCGCCACGACCTTTCTGCATGGGCAAAGGAGCACGGCGTGCCAGACCTATACATTCCAAAAAAATTCGTATTCGTAGAAGAAATACCGATGTTAGCAACTGGCAAAACTGATTATGGTGAATTGGGAAGATTAGCTGGAAAGTGATTACTAATACCGCACTCTGCCGTCATTGCGAGGAGTGAAACGACGAAGCAATCCAGAAAACCTTAATACTTCTGGATTGCCGCACACCTAACGGTGTTCGCAATGACGACACTTCAGGGATAAATATTAAGTGGGTGAGGCAAAAATGAAAAATATACTAAAACTAATAGCTATAATTTCAATCCTAAGCCTTGCGGCTTGTTCAACTTTTAACAACCCCCAAAGAGGATATTTTGACCAAAGAAAAATAGCGATAATATTTTTCAAGTCATGGCATTTAACAACAAAAGCAGTTCTGTTGAACTAATGAAAACCGCCGCCATGTATAACGCCGCAAAAATAACACTAGAACAAGGCAAAAAACGCTTCATAGTTTTAAACGAAGATTTCAAAACCAGCAAGAAACTAAAAATAGATTGGGACGATGAAAGCGAAATAGATAAAATAAAAGAAGATGGCTATATCGTAATTGATGAGAGCAATGAGAACATAAAACCAATATAAAAAGCATTTTACTAATTGAGTTAATTAACGAAAAAGACCCCCGATATAGCGATGCACATGATGCAGCAAAATTACTAAAACAGCTAGAGCCAATTATATTTCCTGAGCGTGAAGTTGGTGGTTGAAGTTCAAAAAATCGTTAAAAATAGCACTCGTCATTGCGAGGAGTGAAACGACGAAGCAATCCAGAAATACAGCGTCCTGCCTTAAGCATTCTGGATTGCCACGTGCCTATCGGCACTCGCAATGACGATTTTTTCAGTAAAATTATTTATTCGGACCATCACCAATCACAGCAGATATTCTATCAATAAGTTTCACTTTTAAGTCTTCTGGGGTTGCCCAAACAATATGGTTAAATTGTCTAGTGTCAAAATGAACATGGTTTATTATATCCTTATGGCAAGTGAAAATTACAGGAATATTTAACCCATGGGCAAATCCAGCCTCATAATAAACACCACCACGAGGCTTATCTTTTTTAGAAGTAAAATCAACTACGATAAACCTAGAACGTTTTATTTCAGCAATGATTCTATCATCAATTTTTCCATTATGCTCAATTCCATCGACCCTAACAGGATCGTAACCGCAAGCCCTGACCGCAGGTTCTAAGCCATCTTTATATGCTTCATTCATGCTATCATCAAACCACATAGCAACAAAACATTGGGCGGAATCAGGATTTATTCCATCTAATTCAGCAAGCCGTGCATAGCCATCTGGGATGAGCATTATCTCATGAGGTATACTTTCTAGAGTTGGAGTAGGCTTTTGGTGTTCTATCCACTCCTTTTGGCACAATATTCTACCAACGTAATCACTTCCGAAATTTTCTCTGAACCAGTCCAAGCAAGAAGTTCATCATTACTCTTTGCATGGGCGCGCATATCAAACTCAACAACAAACCCTAAACGATCACTCTTCTTCTCCAAATAACGCAATAAATTATCTGCTCTTTCATGAACAGAAAGGGGTCTGCGCTTTTTAATATCCTCTAACGCATCACTTGTAATATATGGCACTTTCACGCCCAAGCGTCTTTGCTCAATCAACCACGATGTGAGTAGGGTTTTTTTCTTTTCACTCCAGTTTTGAACTATCGCTTTAGCAGTACCAGAAATTTTATAGCTGCCCCCAGCACGAGGTGAATCTACAATTTCATAATCATCTATTTTAGGGTCAAATTCTGCCTTTGTCCCCCAAATTGGACAATTTCCTTCTTCACTCAAAATATGATTCTCCTAAAAAATGACTATCAGAACAAAGCATAGACATTAAGCATTGCAGAGTCAAATATAATAATAACTAAGCACATAAACCCCAAAGTCATGCCGTTGCAGCCCTTCGGCGTAAGAAAGTATAATGTCGGCATCCATTATACCCATAAGCAGACACTATTTTACTATTTTCTTTATGTTGCAACGGCTAGAAAACCGCTATTTGTGATATGGTTTGATAACGCAAATGGACTCCGTTTCTCAACGGGGTGACAAAGAGTTCATTTTGCTAGTTCTTGATAGAGCGAAACAAAACGAACAAGGCTTTTTCTATAGCTCTTCATCACATAAAGTCTTGTTTTTACTGTCTTATGGTTTTCACTCAAATTCATTAGCGTTTTCTTCATCATACTAATACCCTACACAACAATAACAAATTTGTCACTCTGAACGTAAGTGAAGAGTCTAAGATGCTTCGGCTTCGCTCAGCATGACATTCAAGCAGCAACACCTACCCACTCATCGCTCCTTGCGCCGCAGCCCCACTATCAACCAACAAGCGATTATATGCACTTAGGTAAGCCCGAGCAGAAGCAACTAGCGTGTCTGGCTCGGTTGCCCTGCCAGAAACAATTTTATCATTCATCTCTAGGCGAACTTGTGCATTTGCTTGTGCGTCTGTGCCGCCTGTTACTGCATCTACCCCATAAAGCAACAGATGCGGGTTTGCTCCTACTGCCTTTTTAATTGCGTTAAAAATCGCATCGACCGAGCCTTCGCCCTCCTCAATTAGCGAAACCTCCTCGCCATTAACATCTAGCTTAATAAAACAACGGTGCTCGCCGCCTGTTTTTGAAACAACCTCTAATTCAAGCAGTTTTATCTTATCACCAGCTGATCCCATTTCATCATCAACCAGCGCAATAATATCCTCGTCATAAACATTCTTTTTACGATCAGCCAAATCCTTAAAACGCACAAAGGCTTCTTGGAACTGATTATCACCTAATTCATAACCCATTTCGGCAAGTTTTTTCTTAAACGCATGGCGACCAGAATGTTTGCCCATCACATAAGAAGTCTGCTTTAGCCCCACACTTTCAGGTGTCATAATTTCATAAGTTTGCGCATTTTTTAACATGCCATCTTGGTGAATTCCGCTTTCGTGCGCAAAGGCATTTTTGCCCACTATCGCCTTATTATATTGCACTGGAAAATTCGCCGCTAACGAAACTATTTTTGACACTTTAGATAAATGCGTTGCATCAATATTTGTATGATAAGGCAAAGCATCAGCGCGAGTTTGCAACGCCATTACAACTTCCTCAAGCGCCGCATTGCCTGCTCTCTCGCCCAAACCATTTATCGTGCATTCAACTTGCCTAGCACCAGCCCTAACGCCTGCCAAAGAGTTAGCAACCGCCATGCCTAAATCATTATGACAATGGGTCGAAAATATCGCCTTATCACTATTTGGCACCATTGAAATAATATCAAAAATAAGCTGATAATAATCCTCAGGCGTTGAATATCCAACCGTATCGGGAATGTTAATTGTTGTCGCACCAGCTTTAATTGCCGCCTCAGTGCAACGAGCCAAAAACTCAATCGGGGTGCGAGTTGCGTCCATGCCCGACCATTCAACATCATCAATTAAATTACGGGCTTGGCTTACGGTTTTTGTGACAATCTCCAGCACCTCATCTTGGCTCTTTTTCATCTGGTGCGCAAGGTGAATTGGCGAGGTCGAAACAAAAGTATGAATGCGCCCACGCTTAGCAAATTTAATTGCCTCCCCTGCCCGATCAATATCAGCAGGAATAGCCCTAGCCAAACCAGCAATAACGGCATTTTTTGAGCGTTTAGAAATCTCACTAACCGCCGCAAAATCACCATTTGACGCAATAGGAAAACCAGCCTCAATAATATCAACCCCCATATCATCAAGCGCCTCAGCAATTTGCAGCTTTTCCTCAAGCGTCATAGTAGCACCCGGAGATTGCTCGCCATCTCTAAGAGTGGTGTCGAAAATATAGATTTTGTCTGTGTTATTTTGTTGTTCTTTGCTCATAATTTTTCCTAAAAATCAGGGTATATAACCCGCATTATTCATTAAATTTTTGAAGAAATCCTCTAACCACCCGCTCAAAAAAGAGCCGTCAATGACTAGAGGTTAATAAGCAGGAGAGCAAGGAGAGGGAATAATAAAGCAAGCGCAACAAAGAGAGGCGAGATTTGCTCGCTCTTAACTTTGGCTTTAGCTCTATTTTGTCTTTTAATCATCAACTTGTTCCTAATAGCGCATCATGCGTATCTATTTATTATAGTGTAAGATTTTTTTAATTTGTGCAAGACTTTTCTTAAAAAGCATATTTAATCTGCTAAAATTATTTTTCTACTTCCTCAAGTTCAATCAAAACACCATCAAAATCTTTGGGGTGAAGAAAAATCACAGGCAATCCATGTGCGCCAATTTTTGGCTCGCCATCACCAAGCACTTGTGCCCCTTTTATTTTTAATGAAGCAATGGATTTTGTAATATCCTCAACCTCAAAGCAAATATGATGTATGCCGCCATTTGGGTTTTTCTCTAAAAATCGCACAATCGGTGAATTATCCCCCAAAGGATAAAGCAATTCTATTTTTGAGTTTTCAAGTTCAACAAAAACCACAGATACACCATGCTCTGGTAAATCTTGAATTGACGAAACATTTGCGCCCAAAACATCACGATATTTACCTATCGCTTTATCAAGGTCAGGCACTGCAATAGCCACATGATTTAATTTACCAATCATCTATTCATCAGCCTTTTTTCAATGCGATTAAGCACCTTAAATGCCGCCTCTAATACATTTGTTCCTGGTCCAAAAATTTCAACTGCCCCTGCCTCATAAAGAAACTCATAATCATCAACAGGAATAACTCCACCAACTATTACTTGCACATCTTTTAGATTTTTTTCTTTTAATAGCTTAATCAATTCAGGAACTAAAACCTTATGCCCAGCACTAAGGGAGGAAACACCAACCACATCAACCCCTATTTCTTTAACGTGATTTGCAACTTCATTTGCGCTTTCAAATAATGCGCCAAAATGCACTAAAAAGCCCATATCAGCAAAAGCAGAAGCAATTATTTTTGCTCCTCTATCGTGCCCATCTTGCCCCATTTTCGCAATAAAAATAGATGGTTTTCGCCCCTTTTGCTTTTCAAATTCCCCAATGCGCTTTTCAAACGCAATATATTCAGCATCATCTTTATATTGTTTGCCATAGACACCAGAAATCACCTCAGGTTTTGCGCTATAACGTCCAAAAATATCTTCCATAGCTTTTGATATTTCGCCCAATGTTGCCCTTGCACTAGCCGCAATTATTGCCGCCTCAAGCAAATTACCCTCATTCATTGCCGCACATTCTTTAATCGCTGCCAGCGCCTCATCAACTTGCGCTTGATTGCGGTTTTTCTTAAGAGCTTTAAGCCTTAAAACCTGCTCTTTTAATATTTTTTCATTATCAATTTTTCTAGTTTCAAGCGCCTCCTCTTCCTCTAAACGAAAGCGATTAACCCCAACAATTACATCTTGCCCCCTATCAACTCGTGTCTGGCGCAATGTTGCAGCTTCCTCTATTGAGCGCTTTGGCCACCCCTCACTAACCGCCTTAGTCATACCGCCAAAATCTTCAACCTTTTCAAGAATATCCTTAGCTTTATCAATTAGTTGCTTGGTCAGCGCCTCAATATAATATGATCCAGCCAGCGGATCAATAACATCAGCAACTCCCGTTTCGTGCTGCATAATAAGTTGAGTATTACGAGCAATTCTGGCTGAAAAATCAGTCGGCAAAGCTATTGCTTCATCAAATGAGTTTGTGTGCAGGCTTTGCGTACCACCAAGCACTGCCGACATAGCCTCAAACGCAGTTCTTACAATATTATTATATGGGTCTTGCTCAGTCAGCGAAACGCCAGAAGTCTGGCAATGGGTGCGTAACATTTTAGATTTTGAGTTCTTTGCCCCTAAATCTTGCATAATATTTGCCCACAAAAAACGAGCCGCTCGCAATTTGGCAATTTCAACAAAGAAATTCATACCAATACCAAAAAAGAAACTTAAACGAGGCGCAAAATCATCAATATCTAAACCTCTTTTTTGCGCCATTTTCACATATTCCATACCGTCGGCAAGCGTAAAGGCTAGCTCTTGTTCGGCGCTCGCTCCAGCTTCGTGCATGTGATAGCCAGAAATAGAAAGAGAATTAAATTTTGGCATATTCTCATTCGTATAAGCAATAATATCACCAATAATTCGCATTGAAGGTATGGGCGGATAAATATAGGTATTTCGAACCATATATTCTTTTAAGATATCATTTTGAATTGTTCCAGATAGCTGAACTGAGTTAACTCCTTGCTCTTTTGCCGCCACAATAAACATCGCCAATATTGGAATAACCGCCCCATTCATAGTCATAGAAACCGACATCTTATCAAGTGGGATTTTGTCGAATAGCACTTTCATATCCTCAACACTATCAATAGCAACACCAGCCTTGCCTACATCGCCCTTAACTCGAATATGATCGCTATCATATCCACGATGAGTTGCTAAATCAAAAGCAATAGAGAGCCCCTTTGTTCCGCCAGCAAGTAACGAGCGGTAAAATTCATTGCTTTCTTTTGCGCTAGAAAACCCTGCATATTGACGAATTGTCCACGCCCGATTGGCGTACATGCTGGCTCTTACTCCACGAGTATAGGGCACATTTCCAGGCATATCGGATTTTATATTTTTGGGCAAATCTTTGGCAAAATAAATGGGCTTAACTTCTAAAGAACCATGTGTTTTTGTTAAATCCTCAAGCGATTTATTGCGCAATTCTTTAGCGGCAAGTTTTGACCATTTTTTATAATTTGCTGGTTTTGTTTTTTTCATATCTTTTGCCGCTTCATCATCAACTCAGTTGTCATTCTGAGACGAAGTCGAAGAATCTTTCTTTGTAGCCAAAGACTCTTCACTTCGTTCAGAGTGACAGCCCTCGTTATACTCAGGCTTGACCCAAGTATAGCACAGAAGAATAAGCGATAAGTATTGTAGCGCCTTATCATAATTCCTCAAACTCCATAATCACCTCATCAACCCCAAGCACAGAGCCAACGCCAACATTTATGCCCTTCACCCTAGAGCCTTTGCTAGCATAAAGCACATTTTCCATTTTCATTGCCTCAACTATTGCCAAAGCCTGTCCATCTTCAACAATATCACCAATTTCAACATCAATCCGAACAATTTGTCCCGGCATTGGGCAAAGTAGATATTTACTCATATCGGGGGCAATTTTTTCAGGCATGATGTGCATTAATTTTGCAATATGAGGCAAAAGCAATTTAATTTTGCTACTCGCTCCGCAATAATCAATAATAAAATCTGCACTATTTTGAGCAACCTTTAGCACTATACGATCATTTTCACTGCAAATAATTCGTGCCAAACTAGCGCCAAAATGCCACACAAAACCCAAAGCATGATATTGTTGCCCACCAATATTTAATGACCAACCGCTCTCATCAAATTCAACTTTTGTAAGAATTTCTTTGCCATCAATAAAAGCTACCCATTCCCCTTGTTGTCCATAGATTTCCTTATTTCTATTCTCAAGCAAAAACTGCATCATAGCAGCGCAAGCAATTACATCTATTTCTTGTTTTTCATCTAGCTTTGCACCCTTAAATCCATCGGGGAATTCTTCCTCAATAAAAGCTGTGCTAATATCCCCGCTTATAAAACGAGAGTGTCCCATAATGGTTTGTAAAAATGAAATATTGTGTTTTACCCCCTCAATTTCAAACTCACTTAAAGCACCAGACATCGCTTCGATTGCGTCCGCCCTATTTGGTGCCCAAGTGCAAAGTTTTGCAATCATTGGATCATAAAAGGTAGATATTTCACTACCCTCAAAAACTCCAGTATCATTGCGAACTATTAAATCTTTAGAGTTAAATTCTTCTGGCGGATTATAACGCCTTAGACGACCTATTGAGGGCAAAAAATTACGTGTTGGATCTTCGGCATATATTCGGCTTTCAATCGCCCAGCCATCTAAGTTCACATCATCTTGGCTAATCGCAAGTTTCTCGCCAAACCCCACCAGCAACATTTGCTCAACCAAATCAACGCCCGTAATCATTTCAGTTATTGGATGTTCAACTTGCAGGCGAGTATTCATTTCTAAAAAATAAAAATTGCGCTTCTGATCAACAATAAATTCAACCGTTCCAGCGCTATCATAATCAACAGATTTAGCTAACATCACCGCCTGTTCACCCATTGCTTTTCGGGTTGCCTCATCAAGAAAAGGACTAGGCGCTTCTTCAATAATTTTTTGATTACGCCGCTGGATCGAGCATTCACGCTCATTAAGATAAATCACATTACCATGTTTATCGCCAAGCACCTGAATTTCAATATGGCGTGGTTTTGTAATAAATTTCTCAATAAAAATCCTATCATCACCAAACGAAGATTTAGCCTCAGATTTTGAACGCTCAACCCCCTCTTTTGCCTCTTCATCATTATTAGCGACACGCATTCCTTTGCCACCACCGCCCGCAGAGGCTTTTATCATAACAGGATAGCCTATTTCATTCGATATTTGCACTGCATGTTTAGCATCATCAACCAAGCCCATAAATCCGGGCACGATTGAAACACCAGCCTTTTGCGCAATTTCCTTAGAGATTATCTTATCACCCATAGAGCTAATGGCTTTTGCATTAGGGCCAATGAAAATAATATTATTCTTTTTAAGCTCCTGACAAAAAGCAGCATTTTCAGACAAAAAACCATATCCGGGGTGCACGTCCTGCGCACCAGTTTTTTTGCAAGCAGCAATAATTTTTTTACTTAAAAGATAGCTTTCGCTAGCTGGGGAATTACCAATATGAACGGCCTCATCAGCCATTTCCACATGCAACGCCTTAGCATCTGCATCAGAATAAACCGCAACGGTTTGAATGCCCATTTTTTTAGCACTCTTAATAATACGGCAAGCAATTTCACCACGATTTGCAATAAGAATTTTTTTAAACATTATACTTTCTTTTCTACTTTCTCTTGGCTACCAAGTCAATTTCTACCAGCGCATATAGCGCTAATCCAGTAACACCAATAGTGGTTCTGGCTGGCAAACAATCAATCGGAAAATAACTTTTCCAAACATTGTTCATATCATCATAATCACGATGAAACTTTGTTAAATATATTCGAGCCATAACAATATCATCTAGCCCCACATCTATACCATTAAGAACAATTTGTAAGTTCTCAATAACCCTACCAGTTTGCGCCTTTATGCCCTTAGGCAACGGAGCATCTGGCGCATCAGGATCAGTTGGCATTTGCCCCGTAACAAAAATAAATCCATCAGCCTCAACAGCATGAGAAAACGGCGCAACAGGATGTGGGCCTTTACTAATCATATGAAATATTGGTTTTGTCATTTTGTTTTCTTTCTTTATTTTTAATGTTTCACTCACACCACCGTCATGCTAGGGCTTGACCCGAGCATCCATCTATCAAAGCTCTCTTCGTCATCGTTTTTTGGATCCTCGGGTCAATCCCGAGGATGACGAGGGGTAAATTATTTGGAATTATTAGCTACGCAGCTCCTTTCCTCCAAAGTAACTCGTTATGAATTCCTTGCCATTGGGGGTAAGTTGCATGAGCCATGGCTCCACCGCCAAGCCATTAATTCTAACTGAGCTTCCAGAACTTTGGGTTATTTTAACCAAACCATCCTGTTCCAATCCTTTTACATGCAGATAGTCAGTTCGAGGTAATTGTAAAAGTGGCAAAGAATCAGACGCAAATTGACTAAGATGCGAGTGAAACAACTCCAAAGCACGCATCTCATACAATGAATACCTACCAGAAATAATAGCTAGGTTTTGTTTATAGGTACGAATTGAACCCTTCGAAATTTCTTTCCGCGTTACGCGTGCATGGCAGGTTGCACATAAAACAATCATATCCTCAAAACGATGTTCCTTTACCTTGCACCATTCTTCAATGTGTTCAAATTCTAGAGCCGCAGCTCCTCGGCACGTTGGAACAGCACAACGATACCCCGCTTCAGTCATAAGCTGCCTTTTTAAAAGTTCTGGAACATGTCGTGAAACCATTTTCTCCCCCTAAAGCGGTATATTATCATGTTTCTTTTTCGTCACGTCTTGTTGCTTATTCTTTAACGTCGAAAACGCCCTTATCAATCTTCGCCTTGTTGAGTGCGGCATTATTACATCGTCAATATAGCCTCGCTCTGCCGCAATAAACGGATTAGCGAAACGCTCCTCATAATCGGCGGTTCGCTTGGCAATTTTCTCTTTATCCCCCAATTCAGATCGATAAAGAATTTCGGTTGCTCCTTTTGCGCCCATCACCGCAATTTCAGCGCTTGGCCACGCATAATTCACATCAGCACGAATATGTTTACTCGCCATCACGTCATAAGCGCCGCCATATGCTTTTCGGGTTATAAGGGTAATCATTGGCACTGTTGCTTGTGCATAGGCGAATAATAACTTCGCTCCATGTTTGATAATTCCACCATATTCTTGGTTGGTGCCGGGTAAGAATCCCGGAACATCAACCAACGTTAAAATTGGGATATTAAAACTATCGCAAAAGCGAATGAAGCGAGCCGCTTTTTTACTTGAATCTATATCAAGACAACCCGCAAGCACCATTGGCTGATTAGCAATCACGCCAATAACTTCACCATTTAAGCGCATAAAACCAACAAGAATATTTTTGGCATGTTCTGCTTGAATTTCTAAAAAATCACCCTCATCAGCAATTTTTATTACAATCTCATGCATGTCATAAGGCTGATTGGCATTATCAGGAATTATACTATCAAGACTTTCATCTATTCCATTTGCATCGTCTTTTGTCTCTCGCTTGGGGGCTTTTTCATTTACGCTAAGGGGCAAAAAATCAAACAGACGACGCACTTCTAAAAGCGTTTCAATATCATTTTCAAATGCTGCGTCCGCAACCGAAGATTTAGTTGTATGCGTGCTAGCTCCGCCCAATTCTTCCGCTGTTACAATTTCGTTGGTCACGGTTTTAACCACATCAGGGCCCGTTACAAACATATAGGAGCTGTCTTTGACCATATAGATAAAATCGGTCATGGCAGGAGAATATACTGCGCCACCTGCGCATGGCCCCATAATTACAGAAATTTGCGGCACGTTGCCCGATGCTTGTGCATTGCGCCAAAAAACTTCGGCATAACCGCCAAGTGATGCAACGCCTTCTTGAATACGAGCACCACCACTATCATTTAGCCCAATAATTGGCGCACCATTTTGCACCGCTAAATCCATTATTTTACAAATTTTTTGCGCATGGGTTTCGCTTAAAGAACCGCCAAACACCGTAAAATCTTGGCTGAAAACATAGGTCATGCGCCCATTGATTGTGCCCCAACCCGTAACCACACCATCGCCTGCAATTTGTTGCTCTTCCATGCCAAAGTCGGTACAGCGATGGGTAACGAACATATCATATTCTTCAAACGAGCCTTCATCAAGCAGCACATCAAGACGCTCACGAGCAGTTAATTTGCCTTTTTGATGCTGTTTATCAATTCGTACTTGCCCACCGCCAAGCCTTGCTTGTTTACGCCTATTTTCAAGCTCATTAATAATATGCTTCATTTCTCCCCCCAATATTAATACCTAACTATAAAATTAAATCTTAGTAGGTTCTTAAAAATTTCGAAAGGGAAAGAATAACTATTTTGTACTTATTAAACTTAATTTCTTGATGAGCGCAAAGGCCAAATATACTGCCAATATTGCAAATGGAATTGAGCCAATAGTTGCCCCCCATACAATACCCTCTAAATCAGCATAATATGCCCCAACCCAAATAAACGGCAATACGCCAATAGTTTGGCGTGCCCAATTTAGCCAAGTCGCCCATAAAGGATATCCAAGATTATTAAAAGCTGCATTAGTTACAAACAACATGCCATTAAAGAAAAAAGATGCCGCAAGAATTGCAGTGAACAAGTTTATCATTAGCGCCATATCACCTGTTGCAGAATAGACATTAATGATAATATCACGACCAAGAAAAAGCATTAGCCAAGCAAACAATACATAGATAAAATTAAATTTCATGCCATCAATTAGCGCTTGGCGCACCCTGTCCATTTTTCCAGCGCCAGCATTTTGCCCAATGATTGGGCCAACCGCCCCAGAAAGCGCAAAAATAACTCCAAAAGCAATTGGTATTAACCTATCAACAACCGCCTGCCCCGCTATTGCCTCATCGCCATAAGAGGTAATTGCTTGGGCAATGAAAAAAGCACCAAATGGAGTTGCTAAATTAGTAAGAATTGCAGGAATTGTAACTTTAAGTAAGTGCTTAATATCATTTCGAAAACGAGTAATATTTGGCCAGGTAATCATATCATGTACGCCAATTAAATAATATAGCCCAAGAAAGGCAAAACTAACCCTGACCATCGCAACAACAATCGCCGCACCCGTTATTTCTAAACCAAGCGTAAAGATAAATATCGGATCTAAAATAGCAATAAGCACACCACCAGCTAGCGTAATAGTCATCGCCCTTTTAGCATCACCTTTGGCACGCAAAATCCCCATCGCAACAACCCCCACGCCAAAAAATGGAGTTGAGGGCAGAATAATAGTTAAATAGGTTTTGGCGTGTTTTAGCGTTTCTCCCTCACTATTAAGAAGAGATAGTATCGGGTCTAAAAAAATCAACATACTCAAAGCAATCACAGCATTAATAAGAAATGAAACAACAATAGCAGTGCCAGCATATGAGTGCGCTTCTTTAACTTTCCCAGCCCCAAGCGCCCTAGCAACAATCACCGACGCACCAATCATCATGCCGATAGAAATCCCAATAATCACAGCAATTATATAAGAAGCACGACCAACTGCAGCCGTTTGTGCAGTATCATTTAATAAAGAGATATAATAAAGGGAAATAGCATCAACAAAAAACACTGCCATTAATCCAATAGCAGAAGTACTAGTCATAATTAAAACATGGCGCATTGTTGAGCCAGTAGTAAATACTGCTGTGGACATATATCTTTTCCTAAAATCCTATAAAGGTCAGGACTTATGCCCAACTAATATTTTTATAAAAACAATATAGGCATGAGAAAACATATAGGCAAGCACCATATAGTGCTTTATATTTAGGGAAGTTCTGCAAACCCTTTATTGAAACCATTAAGAGAGACTGGAATACCAATGCCCTCTTCAGGAGTTTTGAAAACTACAAAAATCGCAGTTTTTCCCTTTGTGAGAACATCTATCAATTCATCATCCATCACAACTTCTGCAACACAACCATTTGGCAAACAGCGCACAAAGGCAACTCGCCCCAAATCAGTACCATCAACATTTAGACCCAAACCATTTGGCAATAATATACCAAGCGGCGCTAATACTCTTAATAATCTAGCTTGTTTATCGGCGGTTTTTAATACGATAACTGAAAGACCAACATTTGGCTGATCTTGAGCACTTACATTTTGAATTAGCGCACATTGCTCAAAACTAGCTCCTGGTGGCGTATCGCAACTCATTTGCCAGTCTTCATATTGCGCCTTAACAATCCCTTGCGCAAACGAATTTATACTAGAGCCAAACGAGAAAATTAAAACTGCAACAATGATAGTAAAAATACGGGAAATGATATTATTCACTTTACTAAACCTCCAAACAACTACAACAATGACCTTAGGTTCATTTTATAATAGGTCTTTACCAATAATTCTAAACATAACACAACAACAAACTGCGGCGCAGATGTGGCAAACATTAAATATTTTTGTCATTAACAAAGAAAATTTTATAAGACATAAACATGCCCTCTAACGATTTTTCAGATCAGGACAACCCATATTCTGAGTTAGTTACAGAACTTAAACAAAGAGAGAATTTGCGCCCCTCTCCTATTTCTAGAGCCTTTGTGGCCTTTACCTCAATACTTGCAATCATTTTCATTGCACTTGGATTTTATCATTTACAACAACATTCACAAAAACTAGCAAAAGACGAATATAATCTTGCGCAAATGCAACAAAGCCCAATCCCCATTCCTCCTCAAAATGAGTGGAAAATATTTGATGCCGATATATATTCTTTTCGTCCAATAATAATAGTTGGGAAATATTTGGCACAAAAGCCCGTTTGCGTTGTGACTAATTTAGATAATTCTAAAGGTAGCAATAGTGGCAAAGGTTGTTGGGTAATCGCTCCGTTTGAATTAGAAAGCGGCGGGATTATCTTGGTCAATCGTGGCTTTATAGAACAATCAGATAGGTTCCTTATAAATTCAACATCATCACCGTCAGGCACTTTTACCCTAAAAGGCATTGCAAGAACATCGCAACAGGGAGGCGTTTTTACTAAAGGGCCAGATATTAAAAATAGGGTCGATTATGTTCTTTCAATAGAGCGCCTAACAATTTTCATAGAGCTAAATAATAAAAATATTGCACCAATATATATGGATCTTGCGGCCGATCAAGAAACCTCTTTTCAGGGCGGTGAAACAGAAATAAAAACTATTAATAGGCATTTTAAATATGCAATGGTTAGCTTTTTAATCTCTTTAATAATCATATTATTATCATTTTATTGGCTATTGAGAAAATCAATACAACGAAGAAAGAGCGGACTTAAAAAATAAAAACATAATATTGCTCGCTTGCTCTTACTCTTTGATGATATTAAGAGAGACAAAGAAAATAATATTAATTCATGGATAGGGTTTATGAAATTTATCTCAACACGAGGCTTAGCGCCAGATTTAGGCTTTTGCGATAGCGTACTTGCAGGGCTTGCAAATGATGGCGGTCTCTACTTACCGCAACAATGGCCGCAAATATCCTCTAAAGAAATTGCCTCTTTTGCCAATCTTTCTTTTAGTGAAATTGCTTTTGCTATTATTTCTCGTTTTGTAGACAATGAAATAGATGAAAAAACTTTGCAAAAAATGATAAATGCCTCTTATGCAAATTTTGATCATCCATCAGTAACACCCCTAAAGGAAATTGAGAGCGGCCATTTTGTGCTTGAGCTTTTTCATGGGCCAACTCTCGCTTTCAAAGATGTTGCAATGCAATTTTTAGCACGATTGATAGATGATATTCTTGTTAAACGCTCACGTCGTGCGACAATCATTGGCGCAACTTCTGGTGATACTGGCTCTGCTGCCATTGAGGCGTTTAAGGGTCGTGACAATGTAGATATTTTTATCCTTCATCCATTAGGGCGCACCTCTGAAATTCAGCGAAAGCAAATGACTAGTGTAATTGAAAACAATATTTTCAATATAGCAATCGAAGGGAATTTTGACGATTGTCAAAATATTGTAAAAGCATTATTTGCCGATGAAAAATTCCGTCAAACAACTAATCTATCTGGTGTAAATTCTATTAATTGGGGACGGATTTTAGCGCAAATTACCTATTATTTCAAAGCGGCAAGTGATTTAGGAGCGCCACATAAGCAGATTGACTTCACTGTTCCAACTGGAAATTTTGGTGATGTTTTTGCAGGATTTGCGGCTAAAAAAATGGGACTTCCAATAAGAAAACTTATTATTGCAACCAACGAAAATGATATTTTAGCACGTACATTAAAAACTGGGCGCTATGAAACAAATATCGTTCAAGCCACCAGTTCACCCTCAATGGACATTCAAATTTCATCTAATTTTGAGCGATTACTATTTGAGGCACTAAATAGAGATGGCGCTAAAGTTCGTGCATTAATGAATTCTCTTAAACAATCAGGCAGCTTTTCTTTACCCAAAGATGCCCTTGATTATATCAAACAAGATTTCTTGGCGTTAAGCGCCAACCAAAATGCAGTTGATGCTACAATGGCCAGCACTCTTAAGAAATCAAACTATCTTTTAGACCCTCATAGCGCAGTAGCTGTAAATGTTGCGCAAACCCTTAAAGACAAGCATATTTCAATGATCTCTTTAGCAACCGCCCACCCTGCTAAATTTCCCAAAGCAGTAGAAAAGGCGACAGGACAATCACCACAACTCCCAGATTTTTTATCAGATCTTTTGCAAAGAGAAGAAAAAATGCAGATATTGCAAAATGATGTGAGTGAAATCAAACAATATATTAATCAGCACACTCGTGTTAACAAATAATAGCATATTAGAGGGGCTAGATATTGAAAGTTACAACTACGAAATTAGATAATGGTATTGTCGTCTTGAGTGATAATATGGAGCATCTTGAAAGCGCTTCGCTTGGCATTTGGGTGAAATCAGGCTCTCGTTTTGAAAATGAGAACGAGCATGGAATTTCTCATTTACTTGAACATATGGCATTTAAGGGCACAAAAACCCGTAACGCAAAACAAATTGCTGAGCAAATTGAAAATGTGGGCGGCGAATTAAACGCAGCAACTTCCATTGAGCATACTGGATATTTCGCTCGCACCTTAAAAGAAGATACTGGTCTTGCCGCTGAAATTCTTTCGGATATTTTGCAAAATTCTTTATTTGAAGAAACGGAATTAAGTCGAGAAAAACAAGTTATCGTACAAGAAATAGGCGCATCTCACGATGATCCTGATGATCAAACCTTTGATATGTTCCTATCAACCGCCTATCCTAATCAGCCTATTGGGCGACCGATTCTTGGCACTGTTAAGTCGGTTTGTGACTTCACTCCAAACGCCATTCGCTCTTATTTACATAATAATTATGTTGGTGATCGCATGATCGTTGCAACAGCTGGCAAAATTGACCATGATGGCTTAGTAAAGATAATAGAAAAGCAATTCGCAGACCTTCGTTCAACTAGCTCAAAACAACCAAAAAAGCAAACTATATTGGTGGCGATGCACGCCAAACCTCAAAACACGAACAGGCGCATATTATTTTAGGCATTGAGGGGCGCGCATATAATTCTGATGGTTATTATGCCACGCTAATATTGGCAAAAATATTGGGCGGAGGTATGAGTTCACGCCTATTTCAAGAATTACGTGAAAAGCGTGGGCTTTGTTATTCAATTTATGCGTTTCACTGGGCGTTTGCCGATAGCGGAATATTAGGCGTTGCTAGCGCAACAGGCCCTGAGCAAGTAGCTGAATTAGTCCCTGTAATTATTGAAGAATTAAAAAAAGTCACACAAAATATCACACAAGAAGAAGTCACAAAAGTTCGCAATCAAATTAGGGCTGGTCTATTAATGTCATTAGAAAGCCCAACAGCAAGATCTGGCCAATTAGCACGCCAGCAAATATTGTTCGGCCGCCCCGTTGCCATGCAAGAAACGCTTGAGCGCATCAACAAAATAGACGCAAAAAGAGTAAAACAAATAGCCTTAGAATTAATTCAAGATGCCAAGCCAACCGTCGCGGCATTAGGGCCAATAGAAAAAATGCCAGACTATCAAACTATAAAACAACATTTTGCTTCATGATTTCAATATTCTCCAACCTATTTAGCTCTTCTCCAACTCCAACATTTTCTAATAATAATGTTTTCTTACGCTTCGCTCAAAAAAATGATTATAAAGAATGGAGCTCCTTACGTTTAAAAAACATGGATTACCTTGCCCCATTTGAGCCAAAATGGCATAAGAGCGATCTAAGCGAAAGCGCATTTATAAAGCGGCTTTCCCATTATAAAAACCACGCAAAAACACGAACTGAGTTTCAGTTTTTTATTTTCACCCAAAATAAAGAAATAAAAACACTGGCGGGTGCAATTAGTCTTTCAAATATTCGTTATAATGCTGCACGCCATGTAACTTTAGGATATTGGGTAAGCGAAGAAGAAAGTAATAAGGGAATAATAAGTAAATCAGTAAGTCTTATTTTACCCTTCATTTTCAATTCTTTAGAATTAATACGTGTTCATGCGGCCTGCCTGCCTCATAATATTGCATCACGTAAATTATTAGAAAAGAACAATTTTGAAGAAGAAGGTTATAGCAAGGATTATTTACAAATAAATGGCATTTGGCAAGATCATGTGCTTTATGCGCTAACAAGAGAAAAATATTTATCTCTAAATACTTGTGAAACCGACAAAACAGCGTTACCAAAAGAATATTGATAAGCTAAGGGTATCTATTCATTAATGTCTATTATTAAGTCCATATTATTTTCTATATTTTTCTGGATCATTGGCTCTTTGGCATCAATTGCCTTTGAAGTTATAAAAGTTCCAGACTCAGTTAATGCCATTAATTTACGTGCTGGTGTTGATATTGTTGAGGGAAACAATGCAAAAGTACAATTAACTACTGCTGCTGGTGAAGACGGCATTATTCGTCGGATTGAAGTATTAGCGATTGATGAAAATACCAACCCAAAATGGGCTTTATTTGCACTAAAAAATGAAAGCAATGTACAAATTGAGCGTTTATTGGTTGCGCCATTTTTTAGCCTTTCAAATTCAAAAATACTAAATCCAGATTTAGGTGCTAGTCGCATTAATTTTTTAACTGCAAGTCATGGGCTTAGACCAAAGCGTGTAACTGATTATGAGGCTGATGTTTTCTCTATCACTATCGATCCCGGCTCAAGTGTTACCTATATTGCTGAACTAACTGAAGGGGCATTGCCTAATCTTTATTTATGGAAACCCGACGCTTATCGTGATTACATAAATTCTTTTACTTTGTTTAGAGGTACAGTTCTTGGAATTGCTGGTTTGGCCGCTGTATTCCTTTCAATCATGTTTGTTGTTAAAGGACGTGGTATTTTCCCTGCTACCGCAGCTTTTGCTTGGGCAGTGCTAGTATATTTGTTAATTGATTTTGGTGTAATGGGGCGTTTAATTGGAGTTGGCAACGGCTCAATGCAGACCTTTAGAGCGGCAGCTGAGGCAGGGTTGGCTACAACTTTATTTGCTTTTTTATTCATATATCTAAACCTACATCGATGGCATTTGCGTTTTATTCATCTAGCATTAGCGCTGTTAGTTATTTTTATAGCGCTATTTGCAACCGCATTTTTTGAACCAAATATCGCTGCCACTATTTCTCGTCTTGCCCTTTTACTTGTAGGTATTACTGGTCTGTTTTTAATTATAGCACTCGCCATTCGGGGCTATGATAGAGCAGTGTTATTATTACCTACGTGGATAGTATATCTTGCGTGGTTATTTTATGCTTGGATGGTTATTGATGGGCAGATTTCAAATGATATTGCCCAACCAGCGGTTGCTGGCGGGTTAGTTTTAATAGTTATGCGTATTGGTTTTACTGCCATACAGCACGCATTTGCTGATGGGCAAGTTTCAATAGGCAGCGTTTCTGAAATTGAGCGCCGAGCTCTTGCGATTACTGGCAGCGGAGATTTTGTATTTGATTGGAATATTGATCGTGACAGGGTTTCTGTTTCAAACGAGTTATCAACACGTCTTGGCACTAGGGTTGGTGCATTACAAGGAGCAATAAAACGCTGGCTTGATAGGGTGCACCCCAACGACAAAGACAGATTTAGAACTTCGCTTGATACATTAATTGAGTTAAAGCGTGGCAAAATAAATACTGAAATAAGGCTCTTACATAGCGATAATTCTTATCGCACTTTTCAGTTAAAAATAAAACCTGTTCTAAGTAGCACTGGCCAAGTGTCTCGCATCGTGGGAACTTTGCAAGATATATCCCATGAGAGTGCCGCTCGTGAGCGCCTATTACATGATAGTGTTTATGATAGTCTCACAGGCTTGCCAAACAAGGAATTATTTTTTGATAGATTAGAGCGCGCCCTAATTCGCTCTCGCTCTGGAGGCAGAGCTAAGCCTGCAGTTTTTTTAATTGATATTGATAGGTTTTCAGACCTTGATGAAAGCATTGGCTTAAGCGCATCAGATTCTGTTTTATTAGCAACATCACGACGCATTGCACGTCTATTGCAACCACTTGATAGTGTCGCTCGTATCAATGGAGATCAATTTGCTGTTCTATTAGCAAGCCAACAAAAAGCCGCCGATATTGCTAAAGTTGCAGAACAAATACGAAAAGCCATGCGAATGAAATTTAACTTTGGACAAAGGGATATTGCTCTAACAGTTTCTATTGGTGTCACAATTTTTGATAATAGCGATGCAGATGCCAAACAGATATTAAATGATGCAGAATTAGCAATGTACTATGCTAAGCGGCATGGGGGTGATAGAATTGAAGCTTATCGGGCTTCTGCACGTTCAATAAAAGTTCACTCAAGCACTAATGAAGAAGATTTAGCCAATGGCTTGTTAAAAAACGAGTTTCTCATCCACTATCAACCAATTATGGATATTCACTCAAACACTATTGTTGGCGCTGAGGCTCTATTGCGTTGGCAACATTCCTCAAGAGGATTGGTAAAGCCTGATGAATTTATTCCACTAGCTGAGCGCACAGGGCAAATTGAAACGCTTGGTAAATTAGCTATTGAACTTGCAGCAAAGCAAACACAAAAATGGAGTGAAGAATTTCCCCTAAATGAAGATTTCTTCGTTTCAATAAATCTTTCACCTCGCCAATTAGCTAACGAGAATATGCTAGCCAATATGAGGGCGATGGTTTTGCAATATTCCACTATTATAAAACATCTCAAATTAGAAATAACTGAAACTCAGATTATGTCTAATGCTGAACACTCATCTTATATGTTAGAAAAGTTAAAATCGATGGGATTTAGACTTGCCTTAGATGATTTTGGCACGGGCTATTCTTCGCTATCATATTTACACCGTTTTCCATTTGACACCATAAAAATTCCAGCACCATTTGTGCAAATAGGTAATGAAGAGCGTCTAACTCGCACACAAACACCTATTATTAGATCAGTCCTTTCGCTTGCTAAAGAATTAGATATGAACGTGATTGCCGAAGGCGTTGAAACACAACAAGAATTAAAACGCCTAATCTCACTTGATTGCAAATATGCTCAGGGTTATATTTTTGGAGCTCCTATGAGCTATAATGAGTTTCACAAAAAACTAGCAGCTCAATTTGCAAAGACAAAGCGATAAGCTTAATTCAAAACCTGCTTATATTTTTACACAAAGAACCTAAGCATTTCCTGATACTGGGCTTAATGAAGCCCGAGTTGCCCCTATCTGTTTAAGCGCTCTATCATATCGTTTGCTAGTTGGAGTATTAAACAATAATTCATCACTATATTTTGTAATTAACCAGCCATTTTGTTTTAACTCATCTTCTAACTGCCCAGAACTCCAACCACAATATCCTAAAGCTAGTAATGAGTTTTTTGGCGCAGGCCCAAAAGCTAAAGATTTAAGAATATCGCTGGAAGCTGTTAGGCATATTTTCTCATCAATTTGAAATGTGTTATCTGTGAAGGTGCAATCACTTGAATGCAAAACAAAACCCCGCCCCTGATCAACAGGCCCTCCACGAAATATTTCTTTAGATTGAATATTACTTGGTATATTTATCAATTCCTCTGGCTCACCCAAATTCATTTGCTCAAGAATATCGCTAAATTGCATGCCATCAATTAGATTATTTATCACCAAGCCCATCGCCCCACTTTCATTGTGCGAAACAAGAAAGATAATAGTCTCATAAAATCTATCGTCCCCCATTTCAGGAGTTGCAACAAGTAACTGCCCTTTAAGCGAATTTGGCATCAAATTACTCCAAATAATGATTATCAATATGATAATAAGAATTAAGGCATAAAATCATGTCTATTAAAAGCCTTAATCACAAAA
>JAJRPR010000124.1 GCA_024280655.1 Alphaproteobacteria bacterium
CAGCCACAAAGTGGCTCTGGACATATAATAACGACAGGCCTAACATGGCTATCGGCGGCATAACGCCAAAACAAAAGCTAGCCATAATGGCTACTTAAAACACTCTACTTATAAACGCCCCTAAATATGGGGGTATTACCCACGCACCAAAATCATCAGCAGAGCATCTGGGTGCAATTGAAAAATCTCTAAAAAAAATTGCGGAATCGTATTAATGCCAAAAGGAAATTAATATACATTTTTAAGCATTCATCGGGTCTATGTTGAAACATTGTGCATGTTTATGGGTATAATGGATGCCGTTTTGCAACGGCATGGTAATCTCCCCAAAAATTAAACGCGATAGATTCAACGGGTTACTGCAACATACGATATTAATCTAATACCAAAGAAGGATTAAAGCGTATGAATAAATCAGCAGCGATGAATGATGATAAGAAAGTTATAATTTGGGATAAATGGGAGAAGGGTCATTCAATGGGGGTGATCGCACGAGCTATCAATAAACCACCTGCGACTATTTTTTCATATTTGCGCTATCATGGTGGTATCCAACCCTATAAAAGGGTTCGAACTTCACTGAATTTAACCTTAGAAGATAGAGAAGAAATATCTAGAGGACTGGCGTAGAGACTACAACACCGTTCGACCACATAGTGCCATCGGCAATAAGGTGCCGATATCGCTAATGAATTGCTCAGAGCCAACAATTGTGCTATGAGTATAACCTTGGAAAATTCTAACTCCGAATGGTCCTAAAAATGGTAGCACCTCACCCCCTCACCCGTCACGCTTTGCGTGCCACACTCGAACGCAAGGGGAGAGGGAAAGCTGCGATGTTAGTCTTTTCTAAATAGCAATGATGAATCGCCGTAAGAATAAAAACGATATTTCTCTTTGATAGCGTGAGAATAGGCATTTTGCATATTATCAAAACCTGCAAATGCGCTTACCAGCATAAACAGGGTTGAGCGTGGTAGGTGGAAATTTGTCATTAACATATCAACTGCTTTGAACTTAAATCCCGGTGTGATAAAAATATCTGTATCGCCCGAAAATGGCGCTAATTCGCCTGTTTTTAAGCAAGCGCTTTCTAGTAGGCGTAAGCTGGTTGTGCCCACTGCAACAATGCGCCCTCCTTTTTCTTTGGCTTGTTTTATGCGGTTGATTGTTTTTTCGCTTACTTCGCCCCATTCGGAGTGCATTTTATGATCTGTTGTTTCTTCAACTTTCACGGGTAAAAATGTCCCTGCCCCAACGTGTAATGTTACAGTTTCAATCTCTATGCCCTTATTTTTTATGCGCTGCATAAGCTCGTTAGTAAAATGCAAGCCAGCGGTTGGCGCTGCTACTGCTCCGTCAAATTTTGCATATATCGTTTGATAATCGTGCTTATCACGTTCCTCAAGCTCACGCTTTAGCCCAATATAAGGCGGCAATGGCATTGCGCCATGCGACTTAATCGCCTCATCAAGTGTTGCGCCAGAGACATCAAACTGCAACTCAACCTGCCCTCCTTCTAAGCAATTAACAACCATAGCTTGAAGGTTTTGCGCCTGATTTTCTTGACCAAAAATAAGCCTATCATCAATTTTGAGCTTTTTTGCAGGCCGAGCAAACGCCGCCCAAGTAGCTGAATCTATGCGCTTATGTAAATTAAAAGACACATTCGCCTCGTTCCCATTACGAATACGAATACCTTTAAGCTGCGCTGGAATGACTTTAGTATCATTGATTATCAGCACATCATTGTTTTGAAGTTGCTCAACAAGGTCTGTTACTTGCTTGTCCACCAACTCAGCATCACGCACCACAAGCATTTTTGCGCTATCACGTGGGCTAACTGGGTGTAGCGCAATCAGGCACTCAGGCAGGTTAAAATCAAACTCGTCAACACGCATCAGGGGCCAGAACAACTAACTGCAAAAACGCCTTCACCATCAATTTGCAAAGTACCAGCTGATATTTGTTGTTCTCCATCAATGGCAACAAACAAACGCAATCTTGCAATAATTCTTTCAAAATTGCTATCAGTAATATCGAGTATTCTCTTGTCAGCTTCAACAAAACTCTGAGCCACAGCTATTGAGTTATTAGGCATCATTGTTGACCATATTTTATCCCCGACATAGAGTTCAGCCTCTACGACAGGCGAGCCAACAACTGAGCCTATGGTTAGGTTGATACCTACATTTTCTTTTTGAGCCTTACAGAATAACGAAGAGGTTGCTTTTGCCCCTGTTGTGGCTACCAAAAGCACAATCAGAACAATAGCTAGCCGTTTCATTTATCAGTTGCCACTTTCATTGAGATGATATTATCAGGATTTCTTACTGGCTCGCCACGCTCTAATTTATCAATATTTTCCATGCCAGAAGTTACTTGCCCCCAAACAGTATATTGCTTGTTTAGAAATGGCGCATCATCCAAACAGATAAAAAATTGTGAGTTAGCGCTATCTGGGCTAGATGATCTGGCCATTGAGCAAGTGCCACGCACATGGTTTTCATCGTTAAATTCTTGCTCTAAATCTGGTTTGTCAGAGCCCCCAGTTCCTGTGCCATGCGGACAGCCAACTTGCGCCATAAAACCTTCAATCACTCGATGAAACACTATGCCGTCATAAAACCCATCATTAGCGAGTTCTTTAATACGCTCAACATGATTTGGTGCGAGATCTGGCCTAAGAGTAATTTCAACATCACCCTTTGTTGTTTCAATAATTATCTTTTCATTTTCTTCAGACATTTTGTCCCCCACTTTAGTTATTTATCTAAATTTATTGTCATAGTAATAATAGCATCTGGATTATTTACAACACCATTTTGAGTGCTATCACCTTTTTTTATTTCATCGACATATTCCATACCAGAAACAACCTGCCCAAACACGGTATAATTATTATTCAAAAATGCTGCATCGCCAAAGGTGATAAAAAATTGCGAATTGGCACTATTGGGGTTATTCGAGCGAGCCATGCCTAAAGTTCCACGCACAAATGGCTCACTAGAAAATTCAGCTTTTAGGTCAGGCAAATCCGAGCCGCCCATGCCTGTTCCTGTAGGATCGCCAGTTTGTGCCATAAATTCTTCAATCACTCGATGAAACACTATGCCATCATAAAAACCGTCATTAGTAAGAGTGGCAATGCGATCTACATGTTCTGGCGCTACATCACACCAAAGTTCAATTTCAACTTTGCCAGATTTAAGTTCTAAAGTAAGCGCAATAACATCACGCTCATTTTCATTAGTAGGAAAATCTTGCTTGGCACAAATTCCGCTATAGGCAAGTTTTTCTAGTGGCTCTTGTTGCTGTGTGCCAAACGGGCCAAAGCGAAACAACAAAAATGCTGCAAAGAGAATTACGAAAGCAAGGATTAGATAACCCTTAAGATTTGAAGTTTTATTAGGATTTTCACTCATTATTACTCTCTTTTTTCTTGTCGCCGTTTATTTTAATGCCTTTAACACGATTGCTGGAACGAAGGCAGAAACATCACCGCCCATTTCTGCTATTTGCCGCACTAATGTTGCTGAAATATGGCGAACATGTGGGCTTGACGGCACAAACACGGTTTGTAAATCTGGTGCCATTTGCGCATTCATGCCAACCATTTGCATTTCATAATTATAATCTGTTGTATCACGCAAACCACGAATAATTAATTTGGCTGAAAAAGAACGTGCCGCTTCAATCATTAGACCGCTAAATTCA